>JAYUXG010000744.1:0-14242 GCA_043753125.1 Saprospirales bacterium
GCGTTAAAAGTGAACACGCCGTTGTCGCAAACCGTACGGTCGGGACCAAGGTCCAGGTTTTTACTAAAACCTGCGTGGACGGTGACTGACAAGGTATCGCTCGCTTGGCCGCAGGCAGTGAAGACCGTGATAATGAGTTGGCCGTGGCCCGGACTTATATACGTTACTTGGGCATACAGGGAATCATGCACCAGTGACCAAAATAATGTACCTGCCAAACCGACCAAAGACCATTGTATAGATACCACGCCACAATGGACGTTTTTAAGATAATAATTAGTTGGACTATTCAAAGTACAGATCGAGTCCGGCGCATTAGGTGGAAAGGCGATATGCGGTTGGCGAAAATCGGAAGCAATGCAATTGGGAGAGCCATTGAAAAAGCGGTCGGTAGTGAGGGGTAGGACGATGCCGGATTTTTGAAATTGACAGGCCAGGCCAGCAGCATCTGGTCGGTGGATAATATCCATCGTATGATCGGCTGGGGAGCCATGTGCCATATAAATTTTTCCATTCGGGGCTAATTGCAGCGCATAGAAAGAGTTGCTCTGTGCTTCACTGGCCAGTGCTACCCTGGAATTGGCGATGTCCTCCATATTGCCAGCCTCCAGATCGAACTGATAGACGATTTTGCTTAAAGTGTTCTGTTCGAGACCACTCACGTATAGATAGCGACCAGCAGGAGAGTACTCCACGCTGTGGGTATAGTGCACTGACTCCGCCGTTTTAAATTTTTGAGGCGTAGAGAAGTGGCCATTTGCATCAAAAGAATACAGAAATATAGAGTCCCCACTGGCTGCCCGCGCCAATTGATTGCTATGGGGAGAAAATTTTATATCGGTCGTGAACACGGATTCCGGGCCGCCCGCCGGGCTGACCACCGGATTCGGCTGGAACCCATTCTGATCAATCCGATAAGCGAGCATCTTATTGGTTGTAAAGCGATAAATGGCCAGCCAGTAACCGTCGAACGTGCAGGAACGGGTCGCCGTGAGGCCCTGCATCTCCTGGTCCGAGCCATTTAAACTCGTAAAATAGGCAGGTCCCACCACATCGCCCCGTCCACTATCCAGACGCATATCTACCAGCGCATAGTAAAAAGTGGTAAAACCGCCTTGCATAGCCATGTAATAGAGGGCCGTATTGCCGGGATAAGGGATGATGATCGCATGGTGCGACGGATAGAGGGTAGTGGTATCAGGACTGGTGCCATGCGGCATGATCTGGTGAAAGCGATTAAAAACGTGAACGCCATCCGTATAAAACAGCAACTTGCCCTGTTTATCGCTGATGGTCGCCGTTGCGTATTCCCCGTTGGTCTGTCCATCCGTTCGGATTGTCGGCGGCTCCGTGGAAAAATCCAGACCGGCTTGGGCACCAAAATACCAGCGGTTGTTGCGGTTGGGGTGACAAACATCCTCCATACAAGGACAATCTGCATCCAAGCAATCGAACAATCCGTCGCTGTCGTCATCCAGATTGTTGTTGCAAATTTCCAGGTTGGTCGGGCAGGCTTTTTCGCAGAGCAAGGTGGGGGTAGCCGGTAAGTCCGCCATGGGGAGAGCCGCCGCTACAGCGGTAAGGGCAGCTTGGTAGAGAAAAGCTTGAGTAAGCTGCGTAATCGGCGCGTCCGTAATTGGTAACAGGAGCGAATCGGTCGGGCAGGTGCCGGCGAACCCGCGGTCGTCCGTTTTGAGCAGCCAGGCAATGGGTTGCAATGGGTTGCCCGTAATGTCGCCCACCACGAAATACCCCCCGGGCCGGGCGACCAGATCGTTTAAAGCCCCCGTCCCACCTGCTGGGGCATAGTTGCGGTTCCATAGCATTGTACCGGCTGTATCAAACCGGGCCAGAAAACTTTTGTACTGCAATTCGTTCGGGGATACATCTTGGTAGCCCGCGCCCACCAAAGTCAGGCCATGGTCTACCCAGATGATGCGCTGTCGGGGGACATTAGCGGGAAACCCCACTGGCATATACGACTTTGACCAACCTATTTGGCCATCCAGGCTTATCTGAAGCAGCCAATTATAAATGTAAGCGGCTGATCCACACAGGTATATACTACTGCCGCCTTGCACTGCATCGGAGAATTTGCCTCCGGAATCAATTGAGAGGCGTTTGTACCAAAGCACGTTCCCATCGGCATTCAGCCGGGCGACCTGGGCCCTGCCATTGGTTTGACTGCCAACGCCGACTAAACCGCCGTCGGATAAGGCAGCCAGGCTTTCCCATCGTCCACCAATAGCTGGTTGGGTAAAACGTTCGGCCCAGATTAGGCTGCCCGATGGGCCGAATTTGGCAAAAAACGGTTGTTGCGCAAAGTTGTACTCGATATTGCCGACGACTAGAATTTCTTGGTTGGCATTTATTTTAAGGTCGTGAATTCTAGCGTATTCTGTAGATTGTACACTCTGTATCCATTCCAATATCCCGGTGGTCGTGAATTTGGCGACATAGTTCTTTTTATTTCCTTCATCATTGATACCCAGTACGAAACCCCCATCCGCAGTGGCAGCCACTTTTTGACAATAGCCATTGAACGTACTGGCAGCCGGGGTTTTTCTCCACACTTGAATACCCGCTGGGCTTACTTTCGCCATAGAAAAATTATCATAGTAAGTCTGCCGCCTGCTACTAATCAAAACAGCAGCCCCATCAGTCAAAGTGGCCGTAGCGTAGCCGCTGGCATAATTATACGGTGTTTCACTGCTGTACTGCAATTGAAAGGTCTCATCTATACAGGGTGCCTTTACAAACACTTCCTGTTGCACACTGCTCTGACACACCTCATCACCTGCCGTCAACTGGATCACGTAAGTACCCGCCTGTGCAAAAGTCACCGTCGTGAGGGTGTCCGCTTGCGCCACGCCGTCGATACTCCACGCAAAAACCGTGGCGTTCTGGCTGGTATTGGTCAACGTAATCGGTTCATTCACCGTAGGTTGCTCGTTGCTCACTGTAAAGTCCGCTATCACCGGACAAATGACCTGAATGACGTTTTGACTGGTATCGGTATTGCAAAACAGGGTATTATTGGCCTGCGCCACCAAGGCCACCGTATAAGTACCGGGGGCAAGAAAAGTATGAGTGGCATTGGTCGCCGCACTGAATGGCGTGCCATTGATCGACCATTGATAGGTCATGGCGTTTTGACTGGCATTGGTAAAAGTCACCGTTTGGCCAACATTTATAATGGTGGCACTGGCTGTAAAAGCACTGACCACGGGGGCCACACAGGCTACTTGAATGACCACTTGACTAGTTGCAGCACCGCAGAGTATCGTGTTGCTGCTTTGCGCCAGCAAGGTCGCGATATAAGTGCCCGACACGGTAAACACATACGTGGTAGTGGGGACCGTACTAAAAGGCACGCCATTGATCGACCATTGATAGGTCGCCGCGTTTTGGCTGGCATTGGTAAAAGTGACGGTTTGGCCGGGCGCGACATTCGTCGCGCTCGGCGCAAAAGCACTCGCCACCGGAGCCAAACACGGCGGCAAACAGCCCTTGGAATCCAGCAGACTATGTCGGATACCGTTGAGGTAAAAAGCCATCCGTCCCGCTTGACCCGGCGTGAAATTGTGCAAGCAATTGAGGTCGCCATAGTCCAGGTAGTTGCTGGTCATGTCCGGCTGGTCGGTGGTCAGGCCCGATTGCGTATCGGTGGAGCAGGTATTCACTGTTTGGCCGCAGGACACGGCAGCAGTGCTTTGGTCGGGCGGCGTGTCACAGATGCGGTCGCCGTCCACCAGGCAGTCCTGATTAGTACAGCCGCCCTCAAAGGTGTGGTACAGGCCCATATAATGCCCGATCTCGTGGGCTGCCACGCTCATCTGGCTCTGCACGGCCCCGAAGAACTGCGCCTCGATCACCAGCCCGTCGCGTAGGTTGCCGTGGTACTCCGGGCGGTAGGCGTAGCCGACCACTCCGCAGCCCGCACTGCTGGAGCAGATGTCGCGCACCAGCCAAACGTTGAGATACTGCTTTGATTCCCAATAATTTATGCTTTTTAGATCCACATCCTGCGTCTCTTGGGTCATCGTAGTTAGCGTGCTTTGGTCGCGGGTAATGCCGTTGGTAGTTTCCCCATAGGGCGTGCGCTGGGCCAGACAGAACTGGATGCCTGCGTCCATGCCGCTGCCCTGGTCGAAATAACCGGAGTTAGCGTAGGCGGCGTTGAGCCAGGCGATGGCCTGTTGCACCTGTGCGTCGGGGATGTTCTCTGGGCCGTTATCATGGATGATGTGGACCACGACCGGGATGGTCAGCACCGCGTGGGGCGCGTCCGGGATGGCGGGTTGATGCGCATGAAAATAGTCGGCTGCCTGCTGTTCGAGTTGTTGTTGCAGGGCTTGCGCAGCAGGGTCGGTGGTCAAGTAGTCGCTGCCGCAGAACGGGGTTTGGCTTTTGGCTAAATGGCTAATCGATAATCCAATAGTTAGTAGTAGAATGTGTTTCATGTTTGGGCTTAGTTTTGAACCCCACCCCTAGCCTCCCGACTAAAGTACGGGACAGCCCCTCCCCCAAAAGGGAGGGGGACTTGGTCGTGGGTTAATCTATTATTTTCAGTGCCTCGGCGAAGTAAAGACTGTTAATTTCACTCTTTACTATCACGATTAGTTACATCAATAACTAATAGATTAAGGTTTAAAATATCAATATAGAAACTTAAAGAAATCCTTTCTCCAAAGTACTGAAAATCAACGCAATACAATAAAATTTGATCCCCCTCCCTTTCGGGGGAAAGCCTGTCCCGTACTTTAGTTGGGAGGCTAGGGGTGGGGTCCCACCGCCGCCCGAAACTTCTTCAAATCCGGCTGCACTTTCCGTTCCCGCTTCCGCTCGTACTCCTGCACCGCCCGGCCCAATTTGGCCAGAAATGGAAAACCTACCGCATCGTATTCATATTGGCCATCGTTGAAAATGCCATCTGCATTGCACAGCAGCGTAGCCGACAGCATAAACTCTATATTGTACTCAAAATCAACAATATACGCTACATCGGTGAGGGTGCCATAAGCCTCGCCGACTTTGTTGAACACCCGTACCTGGCCACTTTGCCGGGCTGGGTTGTCGCCAAACAAGAAAAATTTCACATATCCATCGTAGTACGTCGCCGTATCGTAGCGCGGGTAATCGCACTCGCGCGGAAAAATGCCCATGTAGTGCCATAAGAACGGATAATCATCGGCGCGCAGGCGAAATCGCTGGACAGCAGGCACGGCCTCCGGAAAGATTACCGCCCGCAACATCCGCTCCATGTCGGGGAGCGCAAACCAGTTTTTCCCGCTGAAATCGAAGGGTTTTTGCACCAGGCTATCATTCCGATAGTATCCCTGGCCTTTGCGCAGTCCCGTCTGGGGATTGTGGTACTGTTGGTCGTCGAAACGCTCCCCCTCCTTAAAAATACTAGTTGTTTGGTTATAGAAAGCGATGGGGCTGGCGTAGCGGTTGTCGCGGCTCACGCTGAGCCGGTGCAAAAGGCCCGTGCGGGTGTAGCCTTTTTCCAACAGTGATTTATTGATAGCCTTCCGGCCCAGAAAGTCAAACAGATGGTTGGCGGCCTCGTTGTCGCTCACCGTGAAGACCCGGCGGATGTCATGGCTGATGCTGGGTCGTCCGTCGGGGGCCGTCTCGTCGTCGACGTAACTCTGTTGGGAGAGGCGCAGCGAATCCAGGCGATAAGGAGCGTTGCGGGTGAGCCGTGGATAGCCCGAATGCTGTAGATAATTGATTTTTTCCAGGGCCAGCAGGGCTAGCGGCAGTTTCACCATGCTGGCCGGGTAGAAGTAGCGTGTGGAATCCACTTGGTATCGGAAGGTAGTGAAGTGTGGATGCCCGGCCGCATCCCGGTCGATCTGCGTATACATGATCTGGAGTTCATACGCCGGTTCGCGCAGCACCTTAGCCATTAAACTGTCAGCCCTCAAACCAGCCAGTATGCGCGTCAATGGACTGTCATCAGCGAGCATTTTGCGACTTGGAGAGCAGGCAAACCAGCCGCAAATGACCAGCAGGCAAGAAAAAATGGCCAACTTTTGTACCGGCATTTCTAAAAGGGTTGGACAGTCGGAGAGTTGCGGTCCCGGCAAAAGAGACGATAGCGTGATCTTCATGTTTTGATCAATATATAGCTTTGGTATTCAGTCAATAAATGTACGGCCTTGCCGACCGCTCGCACTCCGAAAAATACGTTTTGTTGGCCTTGGCTAAAGATTTTACCGATTGTGTTGGAAATATGACACAATTTCCAAAAATCATTCTGTTCAAGTCGCATTATTTTTTTTTCCTTTGCTAGCCGAACTGTATGTCGCTTTGAATGATCAAATTACAGCTTATTATAGTTTAAATTTAATCTCCTCACAAAATTTTATTCTATCTGCATGAAGCTACTTTCACAAAAACTATTTTTTACAATTATTGGCTTGTTCTTTTTTGTTGGGTTGCTCTCTGGTCAACGGCAAGTGACGGGCCGGGTCACCGATGCCGAGAGTGGCGAACCGCTGGTCGGTGTGAGCGTTGTCGTGGCGGGTACTACCAATGGTGCCTCTACAGATGTAGATGGCCAATATACGCTTCGCGTCCCAGAAGGTGCTGCCGAACTACGCATCAGTTATACTGGCTATGCCGAGCAGACTTTGGCCATTGGTACGGCTGGCACCCTGGACGTGCGACTGGCCGCAGGCGTACAACTGGAGGAAACGGTCGTCATCGGCTACGGCACCGTCAAACGGGAAGACGCCACCGGCCTAGTGCAGTCGGTCACCGCCGATAAATTCAACAAAGGCGCTTTGACCGGCCCCCAGGAGCTGCTGGCCGGCAAAATCGCCGGGGTGGTCATCACCACCGATGGCTCACCGGGTGGTGGCTCCAAGATCAGGATTCGGGGAGAGTCTTCGTTGTCAGCTTCCAACAACCCACTCATCGTGGTGGACGGTATTCCGCTGGACAACGGTGGTGTGTCGGGCAGCCGCAATCAGTTAAACATCATCAACCCGAATGATGTCGAGTCCATCACGGTGCTGAAGGATGCCTCTGCTGCCGCCATCTACGGCAACCGGGCCTCCGGGGGCGTAATTATTATTACGACCAAGAAAGGCAAGCTGGGCAAAAAAATCCAGATCGGCTACAACGCCAACGTTTCGGTGGGGCAGACCTATAACCGGGTGGACGTACTCACCGCCACCGAATTCGTGTCCGCTATTGAAAACCACTATAATGATCCCATCAGCCCCGTCTATCAAAAGTCTCGCGGCCTGTTGGGCACGGCCAATACCGACTGGCAGGACGAAATCTATCATTCGGCCTGGGGCATGGACCATAACATAAATGTGTCGGGCGGTATCGGCGTGGTACCTTATCGGGTGTCTTTGGGCTACACCAATAAGGATGGCGTGTTGAAAACCGATAATTTCAAACGTTATTCTGGCGCGGTAAACCTGAATCCCGGCTTCTTCGACAATGCCTTGCAGTTGAATCTCCACTTCAAAGGGATCACGTCGGACAATCATTTTGCCGACCGGGGTGCCATCGGCAGCGCGTTGAGCTTCGACCCCACCAAGCCAGTGCGCGATACGTCGGCGCGCTACGGCGGTTTCACCACCTGGACCATCGTAAACGGCAATCCGAATACCCTGGCGCCCGCCAACCCCGTCGCGCTATTGGAACTGCGGGATGACAACAGCACCGTGAATCAATATATTACCAACGTTTCGGCGGATTATCGTTTTCCTTTTTTACCCGCCCTGCGGGCTAACCTGAGCCTGGGCTACGACCACTCCAAGGGTAAGGGAACGGTCGTGATTCCCAATTACGCTGCGTTTGCGTTCGATTCTCAAAACGGTGGCGGCGCCAACAACTACTACGAACAAACCAAAGAGAATTCCCTATTGGAAGCCTACCTGAACTATAAAAGAGCCTTCGGCCTACATAATGTGGACTTGGTGGGGGGTTATTCCTGGCAGCATTTCGAGGTGGGCAGCTATTCCAAAAATTCTGATACAGCGGGTACGCCCGCCGAAATATCCGAAGATCGAAGTCCAGCCGAATACTACCTGGTCTCTTTATTTGGCCGCTTGAATTATGCTTACCGCAGCAAATACCTTTTTACTGCTTCCTTACGCCGGGATGGGACTTCCCGCTTCGCGCCGGACTACCGTTGGGGCCTGTTTCCTGCCGCTGCCCTGGCGGTCAAATTGATCGAAAATGACCATAAATACCTGGGCAACCTGAAACTCCGTACCAGCTGGGGAATTACCGGACAGCAGGATATTGGCGATTACTACGCCTACCTGGCCCGCTATCAGTTTGGCAACCCAAGTGCCCAGTACCAGTTCGGCGATGAGTTCGTGACCACCATCCGGCCCAACGGTTACGTGGGCGACATCAAGTGGGAAGAAACGACTTCCTATAACGTAGGGCTTGATTTTTCGGTCGTCAAAGACCGGGTGTCAGGTTCGGTGGATGCTTACCAGCGCAACACCAAAGATTTGCTGAATACCATCCCTGTTTCTGCTTTATCCAACCTGACCAATCTGGTGACCGACAACATCGGCACCATGGAGACGAAAGGGGTAGAGCTAACTTTGAATCTCACCCCGGTCAAATCCAAGCAGATGACTTGGGACCTGTCCACCAACCTGGCCTACAATACTTCCACGATCACTAAGTTGACCGTTAGCGACGACCCGAACTACCCAGGGGTGCCTACCGGTGGTATTGCCGGTGGCATAGGCAGTAACATCCAGACACACAGCGTGGGCTATTTCCCCAGCTCTTTCTACGTGTTTGAGCAGTTGTACGACGAAAACGGAAAGATTCTGGAAGGTCAATACGTAGACCGCAACCAGGATGGTATTGTGAACGGTAACGACAAGTATCGCTACGAGAATCCCGCACCGGTCTACACGCTGGGCCTGACCAGCAACCTGAATGCAGGGCACTTCAACTTTTCCTTCGCCGGCCGCGCCAATCTGGGCAACTACGTCTATAACAACGTGCAGACCGATATGGGCTATTTAGACCGACTGTACGCAACCACCAACTATTTGGTCAATATAAACCAGTCGGCGGTCGACCTGAATGTAGTAGGCCAGTCGAACCTCACCTTTAGTGATCACTTTGTGACTAAAGCATCTTTTTTCCGCCTGGACCACGTCACGGTAGGCTATAGTTTCGATAACCTGATCGGCAAGTACCTGAACCTGTATTTTACGGTACAAAATCCCTTGGTGGTCACCGCTTACCAGGGGCTGGACCCGGAGATCGGTAGTGGTATTGACAATAATATTTACCCACGGCCCAGGACCTATGTGCTGGGGTTGAATGTCAATTTTTAAACAAAGAAGTTGATAAAGGTTTATGAAAAAAAATTGATTTCCGTTGTTCGTACCACCAAGCATCTTGCTTTTTCCATTGCTTAATATAATCAGATCATGCGCTATATAAAAATACTCACCCTTGCCGTCCTGCTGTTATCTGCCGTGGGCTGCTTTAAGGATTTGGATACCGTGCCCTTGGACGCCAAAATCCTCACTGCGGCAGCGGTGTATAAAGACCCGGCTGCTTATCGGCAGGTGCTGGCCAAACTGTACGCTGGTTTTGCCGTGTCCGGACAACAAGGGCCAGCAGGTCAGGCCGACATCTCGGGCATCGACGAAGGCTTTGGTCAGTATTTGCGGGGCTTTTGGTACCACCAGGAGCTGCCCACCGATGAGGCCGTGATTGGTTGGAACGACCAGACGATCAAAGACTTCCACGCCCAGGCCTGGACTTCCGGCGACGGCTTTATCTACGCTTTTTATAGCCGGGTATTTTATCAGATCTCGCTGGCCAATGAATTCCTGCGCGAGACCACCGATGCCAAGTTGGACAGCCGGGGCGTGGATGGCGCGCTCAAAAGCGAGGTCCAGAAATATAGGGCCGAGGCGCGCTTTCTGCGGGCTTTGAGCTACTGGCACGCGCTGGATATCTTCCGAAACGTACCCTTCGCCACGGAGGATAACGTGGTCGGTTCTTTTGTACCAAAACAGACCAACGCAAGCGATCTATTTAGCTTCATCGAATCCGAACTGAAGGCCATCGAACCTGATCTGGCTGCGCCACGAACCAATGCTTATGGCCGCGCCGACAAAGCCGCCGCCTGGATGGTGCTGGCTAAGCTGTACCTCAACGCCGAGGTGTACATTGGCCAGAACAAATACAACGATTGCCTCAGTTATTGCGAGTCCATTCTTGGAGCGGGCTTCGAGTTGGAACCCGTCTATCAAAACCTGTTCCTGGCCGACAACCACAAATCCAAAGAGATTATTTTTCCGGTCACTTTCGATGGCATCAACACCCGTACGTATGGCGGCATGACCTTTATTATCCGGGCTGGCATCGGCGGTAGCATGAATCCGGTAGAATCGGGCGTGGTGAGTGGCTGGGGCGGCACTCGCACGACGCCGCAACTGATCGAGAAATTCCCCTCTGACCTGACGGGCATCAAGGTGGACTTCAATCAAGGCCAGACCTCCAGTTACCCCAAGTTGTACGTACCTGGCTCCCACCAGGGCTTCGACGCGACGCAAACCAGCAACTCGCTGGCTGCTACCACCACCACGGCACCGAACAACAAAATATTCGAGGGGCATAAATATTTCCCGGCCAACACGGAAATCCTGTTCACCCAGATTTCTTCCAATACTGCTCCGAAATTTGGCGACAACGGAGCCGATGGTACTTTGGAGACCAACGGTGCCAAAATCCTCATCCCGGAGGCTGGATTGTACTACCTCAAGGTGAACCTCAACGCCAAGACCTACAGCATCGAAAAACGCCAGTGGAGCATTACAGGCACCGCCACCGGCGGCACCGATGTAAACTTAGTCTGGGATAACGATCTGGGTGCCTTGGTGGTCAATGGTCAATTGGGGGTTGGCTCGTTCAAATTCAGGAGCAACGGTAGTGATGCCGTCAGCTTGGGAGACAATGGTGCCGATGCGCTGCTGGAAGCCAATGGCTCGGAGATTCAGCTAGATCAGGCGGGTGGGTACCAAATTGTATTCGATGCGGACAAGCCCGATTATACCTACCAGATCAAATTGACCAGTTTCGATAAGCGCGGGAAGTTCTATGCCGATGGCCAGAATTTGGACATCAACGACCTCACCCTGTTTACGGAAGGCTATGCCGTCAATAAATTCCGGAACGTCACCTCCGACGGACAGGCAGGCTCGGACACCGATTTCCCGGACACCGATTTCCCGATGTTCCGCTTGGGGGATGTCTATTTGATGGCCGCAGAGGCCCTGTTGCGGGGTGCTGGCGGCGGCGACAAAAATAAGGCTGCTCAGTACTTCAATGTCGTACGCACGCGGGCTTTTACCGGCACTTCGGGCAACTACACCTCCGCCAACCTGACCCTGGACGTACTCCTGGACGAACGGGCCAGGGAACTGTACTGGGAGTGCCATCGCCGAACGGACTTGGTGCGTTTTGGCCAGTTCACGGACGGCGCGTACAAATGGGCCTGGAAAGGAGGCACTAAAGAAGGCACCTCGGTGCCCAGTTATCGGAACGTGTATCCAATCCCGGCGCAGGATTTGGGGGCCAATCCGAATTTGCGCCAGAATACGGGGTACTAAGAGGGGACCCCACCACAAATCAACAATAACCTGCTTTTTTAAACAAATTAAACTTTTCTTGCAATGAAACTACGTTTACTTTTTTCCACCCTGTTTTTTAGCCTGCTGTTGGCCAGCGTTGGCCAGGCGCAGTCGGTGGGCCTGATCGGATCGGCCACGCCGAACGGTTGGGATGCGGACACCAACATGGTGCAAAGCCCGGACAGCTCCCATCTATGGTCGCTTGTAATTGACTTGATAGAGGGTGAGGCTAAATTCCGCCAGGATGATGCCTGGGACATCAACTGGGGGGCCGCTGACTTCCCCACTGGCATTGGCCTGCAAAATGGAGCCAACATCCCTATTCCAGCGGCTGGCGAATACACCATTACGTTCAATTCGCTTACCGGGGCGTACAGTTTTGCTTATACCTCCGATATCGGTATCATTGGCAGCGCAACGCCGGGCGGCTGGGACGAAGACACCAATATGTACTACGACCCGCTGGACAGTAACAAGTACTTCATCACGCTGAATCTGGTGGTGGGCGAGGCCAAGTTCCGCGCTAACGATGCATGGGACATCAACTGGGGAGCCACCGATTTCCCAACGGGCGTTGGCGTACAAAACGGGGCCAATATTCCCATTGCTACCACTGGCAAGTACCTGATTACTTTCGACAAATCCACGGGTGCCTACTCTTTCGAGGAAGTGCTGGAAATCTCTGCTATCGGCATTATCGGTAGCAGCACCCCGGGCGGCTGGGACAACGACACCGACCTGACCAAAGACGCCAGCAACCCCAACCTCTGGACCGCAAACGTCACTTTGGTGGATGGAGAAGCCAAGTTCCGCGCCGACGATGCCTGGACGCTGAGCTGGGGCGACACGCTGTTCCCCTCCGGCATCGGTATCCTGAACGGCCCGAACATCCCCGTTACGGCGGGCGACTATCAGGTCTCGTTCAATACCGAGACGTACGAATATAACTTCCTGCCTGTGGTCATCTATCCGACCATCGGCATCATCGGCGATGCCACGCCGGGCGGTTGGGACAACGACACGGACTTAACCGTGGACCCCAACAACCCGTTTATCTGGCACCTGAGGCTTATCCTGACTACTGGAGAAGCAAAGTTCCGGGCCAACAACGAGTGGACGGTTAACTGGGGAGGCGGCGACTTTCCAACGGGCATTGCCACTTTTGACGGGGCCAATATCCCCATCACGGAGGGAGAGTACAATGTGACCTTCAACTCGCTTACCGGGGCGTACAGCTTCGAGGAATTGATGGTGTTCAGCTCGGTCGGCCTTATCGGTCCCGCTACGCCCCTGGCTACTTGGGACATGGACGTGGACATGACTATGGATCCAATGGACGAATCCCTCTGGGTGATCGAATCGATTGACCTGACCGACGGCGAAGTCAAGTTCCGCGCCGAGGATGCCTGGGATGTCAACTGGGGTGCTGCCGAGTTTCCTGCTGCTATAGGTACTCAGAACGGGCCAAATATCCCGGTCACTGCTGGCACCTACCGGGTCACATTAAACTCGGCTACGGGCGAATACTCTTTTAGCCCGGTTTCTTCGGACACTGATTTGTTATCCCCCAATAGCGTCCGTATTGCACCCAATCCCGTGAAGGACCAGTTGAATATGGAGATCAGCGCGGAAGAACTACAGGGCAACATACGGGTTATTATCTACAATAGCCTTGGTGTCCAGGTATTGACGCAAACCCTGAACGTGCAGGGTCGGGTGAGCATCCCGGTCGGCCACTTGGTCGCGGGCAACTACTTTCTGTACCTGGCCAACGACAAGTACATGGTCGGCAAGGCAGTGGTGATTGCGAAATAATTGATTTAGAGGAATTTAGAAAATGGCAGGAGCCATCCCTGGGTTGTTGCTGTGGTATCTACACAACTTAACCACTTAGGAATTGGTTGGCCAATTTAATCTGATAAAAAATATTCAGGCCTCTGGCGATCGTCTTGATCCCCGGAGGCCTGTGTGATTTATAGCCTTTCCACCCGCCGAGGCGGGCAATGATCCAAGTAGCGAAAGCGAGGGCATGGTTTGTATGCGGATTTTTGAGGAGTTCCGTTTTGCCTTCCAGTTTGGGGTTGATCTGCTTTAACAAGGTTGCTTCTTCCTCGGTAAAGACTTCCGTGATGAGTTGTTCGGTCTGTCCATCGCGGGATTGCAAGAGTTGGATGACTTGAACGGCGGCCATAAGGACAAGGATAGCGAGTTTTTTCAGACGTGCGGCATGCTCGATCAAGGCGTGTTCCAAGTCAAGACCGCGCGACTTGGTGACTGCAAAAAGCAGTTCGATTTTCCATCGCCAGGTATACCATTTTACGATTTGCAGCGCCTTTTCGAGGGAGTTGACGGCGTGCGAGGTGTAAAGTAGCCAGCGGATGGGGGCTTCCCCCACTGGTAGGTTGGGGGTGATTTCCCGGGCCTCGACGACCGAAATACGCACCGAGCCGGGCAGGGGATGGCCTTCATAAGTGCGTGCGGCGATTTTGTGGACCCGGCAAAGCAGCAGGTGTTGGGCAAAGCGGATTTCCACGGTGGCCGTTCTCTTTTTTCGTTTGGAGGTGGCGGGCAGTTGTAGTTGGATAGTGGCT
>JAYUXG010000745.1:0-2441 GCA_043753125.1 Saprospirales bacterium
GTGCGCAACGGCGAAATCTTCGTCCCCATGCTCTTTCGCCTGGCTATCGCTGGCGCGAAGGGCCGCCAGATTGCCTACACCATCGGTCGCGACGAGGTACTGGAAGCGCAGCACCGGGTGGTCGCTAATGGCGAGACCGTGTACAAATTGAAATCCACCACCGAGACGGGGGGTACAGAAGCCTCTGGCACGGAGTTCATCCCGGAGCAGCGCATCCTCGGCTCGAAGGTGCTGCTTACGCCGGGTATGCAGGTACAACAAGCGGGGTGGTACCGGCTGGGCCTACAGGGCGACTCTACGTTGGCGGAATACGGGTTCAATTACGACCGCAAGGAGAGCGATCTGCGCTACCGCGATGATGGTGCCCTGCAAGAGGGTTTGTCCAAAAACATGAAGGTGTTGAACGAGAATGCCGAAGCCAATTTTACGCAGGTAGTGGGGGAACAAGATCAGGGCATCGTGCTGTGGCGTTGGTGCGTGGTGTTTGCCCTGTTGTTTTTGGCATTGGAGGTATTGTTTTTGCGGTTGTGGAAGGTGTAAGCAGACCAGTGATAGTAAAAGTGGATTCAACTAATTAACCAACCAACCCGTGGGATTTTTCAGCAACAAACGCATTTGGATCACTGGTGCTTCTGCCGGCATTGGCGAGGCACTGGCACTGGCGTTCGCCAAAAACGGGGCCCAGCTCATCCTATCGGCCCGCAATGAGAAGGAACTGAACCGGGTGGCGGCTTTGGCGAGCGAAGCAGGTGCGGCCTCCGTTATCGTGCAGCCACTTGATCTGGCTCAGCACGCCACCCTGCCACAAATTGCGGAAAAAGTGCTGAAACTGGTTGGCAAACTGGATATTTTGGTCAATAACGGCGGCATTTCGCAGCGCGCCCTGGCCGTGGACACTACATTGGAGGTGGACAAGAAACTGATGGATGTGAACTATTTCGGTACAGTAGCCCTCACCAAGGCAGTGTTGCCCGCCATGTTGACCCATCAACTGGGCCATATCGTGACCGTCACCAGCCTGATTGGTAAGTTTGGATCACCCTACCGCTCGTCGTATGCTGGTACCAAGCACGCGCTACACGGTTTTTTTGACAGCCTGCGTGCCGAACTGAGCGACACCCATCTGAAGGTGACCTTGATTTGCCCAGGTTTTATCCGCACCGACATCAGCATCCATGCGCTCACCGGCGATGGCAGTCCGCTCGGCACAATGGACGAATCCACCGACCGGGGCATGGACCCGGAGGTGCTGGCGCACAAGATTTTACAAACCATCGAACGTGGTAAGGAGGAAGCCTATTTCGGGGGAAGGGAAGTGTTCGGCGTGTACATCAAGCGGTTTTTTCCCGCTTATTTTTCGCGGATGATCCAGAAGGCGAAGGTGCGCTAGCGAAAAATGTTGAGGACGTTGAGAGCGATAAATTCCTCTAAAACGTTTTTCTAAATCCTTCCTGATCAATGCACCCGGGTAGTCGCCAGCAGCCGTTTCATGCTGTAGCGTCCGCTGCCCTTGCCCGCCACCAGCAGCAGCCCCCCGATGATCGCGACGTCTTTCATAAACAAAATGGATTGGATGCGCAGTTGGTCTTTTGGGTAATTCCAGAAGTCATGGACCATAAAAGTGACTGGCGTCCAGTAGAGCAGCAACAGTACTGCGCCAAAGGTGGAACGGTAGCCCAGCAACACCATCAGACCGCCCACCACCAGCAGGAAGATCGTTCCGTAGAGCAGCAAGTCCTGGTTCCAGGTGAGGCCATATTGGTCCATGGTACTCTTGGTCTTTTCTACATACAGGATGGTGTCCACTGCCTCAAAAATGAAGATAGCGGAAAGGAAAATACGCCCGATCAGGTCTGTCACATCTCTCATAATCAACTCCCGGCCTTAGCCGGTTGGCTGCCAATTGCTTTAAAAAATCAAGTATTACTTGAAAAAGGCAGACAAAGGTAATGCTTTCCAAGCACTTTACTTGATCGCCCCGTACACAATGGCCTCGAATAGTGGCATCAAATCGCCACCCCGGTTCTCGCCCTGCAATTGTTTCATAAGCACCACGGTGAGCCGTTCCTTGGGGTCGGCAAAGTAGTGGGTACTGAAATAGCCGCCCCAACCGATCTTGCCCACCGAACCGGGGCCGCGCCAGACGTTCTTTTCCGTCACCAATGAAAAACCCAGGGAAAACTGGTCGGTGGGGTTCCACATCTGGAGGTCGCCGATCTGGTTGGAAGTCATCAGTTCGATGGTCTTGCGGCCCAGCAGTTGTTGCCCGTTGTACTCGCCGTTGTTGACCAGCATCTGCAAAAACAGCGCGTAGTCGAGCGCGGTGGAAGAAAGGCCTGCCCCGCCGGAATACAGTTTCTTGGCCCCTTTGATCGGATAATCGGGGTCATACCCGTACTGCGGCGGCAATTTTTGCAACGTCTTGGGGTCACCCGACTCGG
>JAYUXG010000746.1:0-2440 GCA_043753125.1 Saprospirales bacterium
GTCAATGTTTTCCAAACGGAGCAGAAACAAGACCAGAATCCATAATCGTACGTCAAACAACCATTTGGTTTCCGATTGGAAGCTCATGAGTTGATTAAAAAAAGTGCATTAAAGAAACAGTGTCAAAAACAGCAAAAGTACTCCCGCCACCATTCCAATTAAATAGTACTCAATATTCCCATTTTGCAACTTCCGAAACTGCGTACCCAAACCTTCCACTCCCCGACCTACCCCATTTACTAATCCATCAATGCCTTGAATATCCACATAATAGTGGAACAATTTGGACAATCGCTCCGTCGGTTTCACAAATAAGAAGTCATAGATTTCGTCTACATAGAACTTGTGGGCAACCAGTCTGCTTAGACTTGATTGAGCCGTGTCTGCTACTGGCAAGTTGTCGCGTTTGGTATAGACGAAGTAGAGCGCAATAATAATCAGTACCACCAAACCAGTCGTAAAGAGCATCAATGCCCATTCGGTGCTTTCCGACAAGTGCATTTCCGCCATGGGAATGACTGGAAGGCCGGTCGCGCCTGCTGCGCTGAACCAGTGTGCCAACCACTGCGGTTGGCCCAGATGCAAAAAGTGCGGCGTGTTCAGGAAACCACCCACCACCGCTAGTATCGCCAAGATTATCAGTGGAATGGTCATCACGCGGGGGCTTTCGTGCAGGTGGTGCTGTTGCTCGGCAGTGCCCCGGAAATCGCCAAAAAACGTGACGTATAGCAAGCGACACATATAAATCGTGGTCAGCACCGTGGTTAGTATGCCCAAACCCCACCACAGTGGGCCGCCTTGGCCGTAGGCGTAGGCAAAAATCTCGTCTTTGGAGAAAAAGCCCGACAACAGCGGAAAGCCCGCAATGGCAAAAGTGCCGATCAAAAATACCCAGAACGTGATCGGCATGGCCTTGCGCAGCCCGCCCATGTTGCGGATGTCCTGTTCGCCGCCCATGCCGTGGATGACGCTGCCGGCGGCCAAAAACAGCAGGGCTTTGAAAAAAGCGTGGGTGGTGACGTGGAAAATGGCGGTCGAGTACGCGCCCATGCCCAAAGCGAGGAACATCAGGCCCAACTGCGACACCGTAGAATAAGCCAGTACTTTCTTGATGTCATTTTGCCGCAAACCAATGACAGCGGCAAAAATGGCCGTGGCCGTTCCAATGATGGCTACCAAGTGTAGGGCATCGGGCGAGAGCGAGTACAAACCGTTGCAACGCGCCACCAGATACACCCCCGCCGTGACCATCGTGGCCGCGTGGATGAGGGCTGAGACCGGCGTAGGGCCGGCCATGGCATCGGGCAGCCAAGTGTAAAGGGGGATTTGGGCACTTTTGCCCATCGCGCCAATGAACAGCAGAATGCAAATGGTGGTGATGGTCGCCGTATCGCCGCTGTCCGGCCGGGCGAACACTTGGGCGTAGTCCAAGCTGCCGTAGGTCTGGAAAATCAGGAAGATGCCCAGTAACAGGGCCAGGTCACCGATCCGGTTCATGATGAAGGCCTTGCGGGCCGCCACGCCATAGTCGCGGTTGGTGTACCAAAAGCCGATCAGCAGGTAAGAGCACAGACCCACGCCTTCCCAGCCAAAAAACAGCATCACGAAGTTGTCGCCCATGACCAGCAGCAACATGCTGAATATGAACAGATTGAGGTAGGAAAAGAACTTCCAGAAACCCGCATCGTCGTGCATATAGCCGATGCTGTACACGTGGATCAGGAAACCCACTCCGGTGACGATCAGCATCATCCAGACACTGAGGGGATCGACCAGAAAACCAAAGTTGATCTGTAAATTCCCGACGGTCATAAAATTGTACAACACGCCCTGAATCGCGCCGGATGCACTCACCTGGTTGAAGCAGGCCACCGTCAACAGAAAGGAGACCAGCAGGGTGCCGCTGCCGATGAGGCCGACGGCGGTCTTGGACATATTTTTCCCAAATAAGCCGTTGATGGCGAACCCGAGGAAGGGCAGGAAGGGAATTAGTGGTAAAAGTTGGTTCATAAGTCAATATTTCCGTTGTCGTACTTGAGTTGGGGTCACCACAGTAAGGCATTGCTCAAAGTTCAAATTTGGGTCTTGGAGCAGGGCGATCACAATGTAAAATAAATCCTTCGGTGTTGGCATATCCTTAAAACGAAAGTAAAGTACCCCTTCTGTTGGTTTCAGGCCTTTTCTAAATATTAAATCGCCGAAGTCACGGTCGAACGTTAAAATCAGTCGGTTGGTGTTTATCGCTACTTCCATGACTTCCTCATCGGCAACACCGGCAAAATCAGTGCCGATTGCCAATACATCGTATCCTGCATCCCGAAGCAAAAAAGTCGTTTCTAATGGGAAGTTTTCATCGGAAATCAAGTTCATCAGGCGGTGCGTAGTTCAGGTTGGTACATGAGCCCATCCTCCAAGCAATCCGAGGCATAGGCGAAAACGG
>JAYUXG010000747.1:0-14205 GCA_043753125.1 Saprospirales bacterium
GTAGTGCCCTGCTGATCAGTGCGGCAATATGCGGTTCGTCTTCTACGATCAGTATTTTTTGCATAATGCTAACAACCCGGTTTTGTGTCGCCGGGTTCATAGTGGATGTTTTCAATGATTGAGGTGGACCTCTGGGTTTACGCTCCAATCCCCTTCACGCCACGCATGGTCGCCAGGGTGAGGTCTTTTCGGGACCATCAACTGGGAAGAATTCCGGAACGTAGTGCATGGCAACGGCCCCTACAACCGGGAACGCCTGCGGACCCGCGTGCAGGCTTATGGGGAGGGTGCCTGGGTGCGCGAGGCGGCTTCGGCTTATGCGAAGAAACGGGAGCGGCGGAAGATGGAGATGGCGGAGGGGGTGGCACAAGTGGCCTAAATAGGACAACGGGTCCACTACCTTACTTGCATCAAGAGGCCCCCTCTGGCTCGTCAATCTCTTCTCTTTCAATCGGGCAAGTCATACAGTGACTGCCGCCGCGGGCCCGGGACAGCTCATTGGATGGAATGGTGATGATGGTATTTTCCACCTGGTCCGGCGTAACTTTGCCATGAGCGATGTCGCGCAAGAGTTTTTCGGCACCGATTACTTTGTAGCCAAAATCCTTAAAGGCGCGCTCAGTCACCGGGTTACGATCATAGGTGATGGCCACGCCCGGCTTGAGGGTCAACAAGTTGCAGCCGTCCGTCCATTGTTCGCGCTCTTGGTAGGGGCTTTCGCCGCGCCCGGCCCAGATGAACTCCATCTTTGGGTTGACTTCGGCCAATAGAAAATCCTTTAGGCTGCCATATTCAATCTGCTCCCCATTGGCACGGTACACCTCCACATAAGAGCCGAGGCCATCTTGCACGATGGGTTTGTAGCCCACCATGTGGTTGTGGTTGATCTGTGTGAATACGGTATCAATGTGCATATACGTACGCTCGGCGGGGATGTTCACCTGGACGACATTTTTGATAATGCCCCGGTCGAACAGGTAATTCTTGATCATGTGAAAGGCGTACTCATTACTGCGTTCGGAGCAGCCAATCAACAGATAATCCTTGTTGAGGATCATTACATCGCCGCCTTCAATGCTAATGGTCTCACCCTTTTTGTTGGGCGGGAATTTGTCCACCCGATTCAGGTTGATGGTCTTGCCATCCGCCTTCAGGCGGCGGAATACCGGGTGGCTGCTGAAAATGAGCCGGGTCAGGAAGTTTTCGCGGAAGCGGGCCGTTTTGTTGGCCTTGGTGATGATAACGTGGCCCTTCACCGTCACCGCAAGGTCGCGGGTGAAGATCAGGTTCGGAATCGGGTCGAACAAAATGCGGTCTTCCGGTTCCAGATAGCCCGTGATGAGGGTATCGGCCAGCTGCTCCGACGAAAGACCGGCCAAGCGGGGAATGAACGAATAGGGCAGCTCTTCGAAGTCGGTGATTTTGTTGATCACTTCGTATTTGCTCTCTTCTTCGCGGGTGCTTTCCGCCAGCAGGTCGCGTATTTCCAGCACGTTTTCCTTGCCCAGAAAAGCTTTCAACACATTGATAAAAGTATCGTGCTCCTCCTGCATATTCGGCAGGTGGACGATGTCGTCGAAAAGCAACTCACCGGCGCGCTTGGGCGTGATGCGGGCAATGCCCTCATCGGGCCGGTGGACGATTACTTTTTTCAATTTTCCGATCTCGGAATCAACGTAAATTCGACTGTTGGCGTCCATAATGTGGTGCGGCTTGCCTCTCGGTGGCCAATTTGGTTAGGTATGGTGTGGTGAATGGGCAATGGAAGGATATAGTTTAACCAAAAAGTAGCAGCTTACATCCATCGTAAAAGTGGGGCAAAAGTAGATGGAATATTTGCCGTGGCGAAATTTCCGGGCGCGTTGTCGCGGCTTTCTTCGCCGGATGGGTAGGGGTTTTTGCAGGGGCTGTTTCTTGACTGCGCGTAAACAAGGGGGGAATTTCTACATTTGCCCAAAAAAGCCCCCTCCTACCCCCATAGCCCCCTTCTACTCCCCCACAATGGGGAGGGAATAAAGGAAATGGTTGTATTGATAGAAGCTTGGAAATGGTTTTCTTGCTTATTACTTATCGTTTTTCCGTCTAACTACTTCAAAATGAATCGAGAAATTCACCAATGGTTTAGCCCCCGGCTGAATAAGAACATGGAAATTGCCGTGTACGGCCATTTTGGTTTTGCGCTGCTGATGTTGCCCACGGCGGCGGCGGATTACTTGGAATACGAACGCTTCCAATTGCTTGACGTACTCCGGCCCATCATTGAATCGGGCAAAGTGAAGGTTTTTTCCATCAATAGTATCAACTCGGAGGCTTGGCTGAACAACCGGATGAACCCACGCCACAAGGCTATTCGGCACCAGCAGTTCAATGCCTATGTGGAACATGAGGTGGTTCCGTTCATCCATACCCATACCAGCCACGATACCGCCATTATCACCACGGGTGCTTCGCTGGGTGCCCTCCATGCCGCCAATATGTTCTTTCGCCGCCCCGATTTGTTTGCTGGCACGATTGCCATGTCGGGTCTGTACGACCTTACTGCCTACACCAAGGGCTACTTCGATGAGGATGTGTACTTCAATTCCCCCTGCCACTACCTCCCCAATCTGAACGACGAGAATTACCTGCACCGCCTGCGCAGCAGCGGCCATATCCACATCCTGACTGGCTCTGGTCCTTATGAAGCCCCGGAGGGGTCGCGTCGGCTGTCCAACATCTTGGCGGGTAAGGGCATTCCCCACGAGCTCGACATCTGGGGCAGCGATATGAGCCACGATTGGCCGACTTGGCGAGCGATGTTGCCTTATTATTTGGAAAACCGGTTTTGAAATGATTGAAGAGGATTGATAAAGGTTTATGAAAAGGTTGATAATCAACATTATGTCTGAATCTCGCTTATTCGTTCTACTCCTGACCATTACCACTACCCTATTGCAGAACAGTTGCGCCCATGCCAGCCAAGTGGACACAGTGTCCATCTACAGCCCGGCCATGCACAAGACCATCCGGTGCCTGGTTATCACGCCCAGCGACTACAGCGTGTTGGGGCAGCCCTACCCTACCCTCTACCTATTGCACGGTTGGAGCGGCAATTACACCGGCTGGCGCAACGAGGCCCCGCAGCTGCCGACTTTGGCCGACCGCTACCAGATGCTCATTGTTTGCCCCGACGGGGGCTACGACAGTTGGTATTTGGATAGCCCGGTGAATTCGACGGTGCGCTACGATACGCATTTGTCCAAAGAAGTGGTGGCTTACGTGGACCACTATTACCACACCCGCCGGGAACGCACGGGGCGAGCCATCGCCGGACTCAGCATGGGTGGCCACGGTGCCCTGTCGCTGGCCATCCGCCACCCGGATGTGTTCGGCGCGGTAGGCAGCATCTGTGGCGGTATGGACCTGCGACCTTTCAAAAAGAATGGCTGGGACTTGCAAGGGATACTGGGCAGTCCCGATACGCAGTGGCAAAACTGGGAGGACTATTCGGTAATCAATCTTGTGCCGCGCCTGAAAAATGCCAACCTCCAGATTATCATTGACTGCGGACTGGGCGATTTTTTTCTGGATGTGAACCGTGCGATGCACCAACGCCTGTTGGAAGCCCGCATTCCGCACGAGTACACCGAGCGACCAGGGGAACACAATGCGGCTTATTGGGGGAGTGCGATTGATGTGCAGGCGGTGTTTTTCCACAAATTTTTCAGCCGCTGACTGCTTTCCAAATCATCTGCCATGACCTTCTTCTCACAAAAAATCACCCTGTTCCTGGTGTTAGGCCTTTTGGTCATCGCTGTCAGTCTTGTCTACACCATCTATTATCGTCGGCACGACGTGACGGGCATAGGGAGAGGTATTACGTTGATTATCGTATTGGCAACTTTAGTTGTCATCATTTTGGATCGGATAACGGTACGGTTCGTTGCCCCGCGTTGGCTCTCTGCTGCCGAAGGATTGCTCCTGGTGGCTGCGCTGGCTTATAGTATGTACTTCCTCCGAAGAATTAAACTGGACTTGTCCGCCAATCCGGCTCCCTATTTTGTGATTATTTGGACCCACGGGCCATCGGTCACGCCCCTATTTCAACCCCGCTTTCCATTTGGCAAGCGGGCAGTCGTATCGACTGGCTCGGTTGCCCAACTGGACGAGCCAATGTTTTCGCGGCTCGATGTGCAGGTGCCAACCCATTGGGGAAGCCAGTTTTCGCGCGGTATGAAAGTGACGCACCCGCGCTTTACATCTGCCTATTTTTATGGACCGGAAAAGTATCTGCATCAGGCAGCGGAAGTGGATAGCCTGGTGCAGGCAGCGGTGGATAAAGAAAGTGCCCGTTAATTCTTTTGGCAGACGTTTTTTCCAAAATAGCGATTGCTTCCTGCATGACGTACCAACTTTAGGACAAGTTACGACTTTTTTCTGCTTCCCAAAAACCAAAAACCCAGTCCTGCCAGTCCCAGTCCGCCCATCCAAAGCGGCCAATATCCCCACCACGGCTTCGCAAAATTCACTGGCCCGTCCGCGCCAGTCAGTGTAAAAGATGCCCATTGGTAGGGGGCTTTGCGGGCATCCATTTCGTTGGAGGTCAGGTAAGCTAGTTTGGCCTGCCGCAAGGCCTCGGATTTAGGCAATCCTTTGGCCAGATTTTCATAAAAAGCGGAGAACAGGTCGGCGGTGGAGCGTTCGTTCACCGACCAATGGCTGGCCACCAGACTCTGGGCACCCGCGTAGGCAAAGGCTCGCGCCAGACTGAGTACGCCCTCACCAGCGGTAAACTGCCCGGCCCCGGTCTCGCAGGCACTCAGCGACACCAGCGAGGCGTGGAAACGTTGTGCGTACACCTCCGGCAGCGTCAAGGTGCGGTCATAGAGCTCGATGCCCGGCTGCCCGTGCCCGCCCGCACTGGCGTGGGTGGAGAGGTGCAGCACGGCGTGATGAGAGGCATTTTGGAGAAAGCCCGCCACCGTAGCTTTTTCTGCGGACAGCACGGTGGCAAACAGTTCTTCCGGCTTGTCGCGCGGACTGTTGGATAATACGGGCAAGCCATCCCGAGCGGTGCTGGCAAAGGGAACAATTTGCAAAAGCCCTTGGTTATCAGTCGTTTGCTTATCCTGTGCCAGCGTTAGCAGGGTGGCCGACCAAGCGTAACGCACCGTATGCGAACGCAGCAAATAGGGGGCGGTCGCAAAGTTGCTGGTATGCGGCGCGGTCAGCAGGGCCTCGAAAGGCAGGTAGCAGAGTCGCCCGTCGGGGATGATAATAAGGGATTTTGCAGTGCTTAATAAGGCAGGCGGCAGCAGTCGTTGGCCAAGCTGGTGGGCGGCGGCGAAGTAGTGGCCAGGATCGGTTTCCTGCCTTGACTTGTCGGCCAGCAGGGCCAGAAAATCCATTTCCCCTAAACTGTCGCCTATGGCCTCGAAAGCAGAAAGGCCACCGCGTTGCACCACGAGGCAGAGATAGCGGTGGCCGAGGTCGAACCACGAGAGGAGAACGGTGGAGTCGGGCAGGGCGGATTGGATAGTGGGGAGATCGGCGATGTGATCGGCCTGGATGTACTGAGCAAACTGGGCGTAGCGGTTTTGTAGGTCGGCCAGCAGGTCATTGTACGCCTTTTGTTGGCGAAAGAGCAGGGCTTTCAGGTTTTCAATCTCCTCCCCTTTGCCTTCCCCTTCTTTGTCGGTCAAGGTTTTAGCCGTGGAAGCAGCTTCCAGACGCAGGTTCTGCTCATGTACTAATAGGGAATCGGGAATACCGGCCAGCACCAACGCCCGCTGCTGCTGTAAGGCATCGGCCAGTGCCGTGGACCGGGTGCGTTCGAGCAGGTCGAACAGCCGGGTGAGGTGAATGGTGTCTTGGCTGTGCTGATAGAGTTGCCAGAGGTTTTGCACCGCGACCGTAAGGACGGCACGGTTGTCGGCAGCAAGTGCATACTTGTCACTATCGTAGCCATAGGTACGGCGTAGGCGGGCGGCTACGTCAAAAGCCAGGTCGAAGCAGTGGGCAGCATTCAGTCGGTCGGCGACGGTAGGCTGGCGAGCCGTCAGCAGCAACTGGGCCTTAGCGGCAGCGGCTCGCATCGCCTGCAATTCGAGATGGGCATCAGCCAGGGCTGGGTTGTCGTTGATATCCAAGCTGTGGAAGGTGAGAAAGGCTTGGACGAGGGCTTTTTGGTAATAGGCCAGTGCTCGGGCAGGTCGTTTGGTTTTTTCGTAAAAAAGGCCGGTCTCGACGTAAAGTTTGGCCATTTCACGGCTTTTGTGGTGAAAAAAGCGTTGTCCCGCAGCCTCGGCGGTTTGTAAATGCTGCTGTGCTGCCTCTGCTCGACCAAGATGCCAATCAATATTGGACAGAGTAATCAACACGCGGATGTATTCTTCAATCTGATTATTTTGAAGATAATAAGCCAGGGCAGGCTGGGCCAGTTGGCGGGCTTCGTGCCAGTGGCCTAATTTCGACATGATGTCGGCACCCACGGCTTGCAGCGAAGCTGTATAGACGGGGATACCCGGAACCAAGGCCTGACCCTGTTGAAAGTAGAACAAGGCTTTGTCCAAGTCATTTTGCCAATAGAAGTTGTTGGCCAGCTGGCCATAGATACTTAATAGATAGCGATGGGTCGTATCACCGCGCACAGCTGCTTCCAGCAGATCGGTTGCTCCGGTATAATCGGACCAGCGGATACGAATTTGCGCCGCGTTTTTGTAGCAAAAAGCGAGTTTCGGTCCATTAAAGCCCTGATGTTCGTAGATGCGAATGGCTTGCAGATAACTATGTAGGGCATCGCTATAGCGTTCCAGTTTGAGCAGGTGCAGGGCCTGAAACAAGGCTAACTCCGCGCAGTTCAAGGGGGCCACCGTGCGGTTGCCCACCAGCCAAGCAATAGCTTCCCGACTTACTGCCTCGCCCCGTGCATAGTTTTTTTGGTCATAACAGACTTCCGTCAATTGCCGGGCATGGTGCTGGAAAGCAGCACTGTCGCGCCTGGCCCGGTCCTCGGACCAGGTTTTTTCCAATAGATCGCCCGCCTCAGTCAACTGCTGGTGCGCCAGCAAGGTGTCAATCCGAGCTTGCAGGGAAGAGATAGTAATAGTCTGGGATGTAAAAGAGCGGGGACAGCCCCAACAAAGAACAAGGCAAAAGAGCCGAAAGTACCATTGCGTCATAACCAATGCAAATTATTGAACAATGCATTGGCAAGACTACTGCTTTTTTTCGACTTGCGCTACTTCTCGCTCTTTTCACCCCTGTTTTACGAGGCCCTAATGCCGGATAATAATGGGATCCTTTTGAATAGGCTGCCCATTAGTCCCATTACATTTATTTTTGACGGGGGCAAATACGACCGAGCAGCCCCAGGAATCGGTGACAGTGATTTGTGTAGTCGGCTTGCCATTCAAATCCAGGTAAGTGGAAAAGGGTTGCGCCGTGGAGGGCGGTGGCATAGGCGGCGACCAAGCAAACGAGTAAGGCGGATGCCCACCGAAGAAGGACAGGTCGGCCACACAATCACCCGGCTTATCCTGCACCAGGATGGGTGAGTAGGGGTTGGCATTTGCCGGTTTGACTGTCACGTAGTAGATCAGGCGCGAGCAAGACTTGGCCGCCACCAACACGTATACCTCTGGTCGGGCCATAGCCACCCCGGTGGAGACACTGAATGGAGTGGTTACCTGGGTGGATGGATACCACTTGTAAGAAGCAAAATTAATGTTTTGCAACTGGGTAGTCAACGAAGTACCCAACAGATTATCAATCGACGCGCCTAAATTGGAAGCGGGAACACCGGGAATGCCAAGTGGAAGGGGTATAATACCTTCCTCACAGATGGGCGAATCGGTACAGTTCATGCGCACAAAAGCAAAGCGCGTGTAGATGGGCGAGTTGCACCCGAATACAATGCGAGCGCGATTGACAATGGCTTGGCAAGGCACCACTTGGCGCACCTGGACTTTGAAGGCGAGCCAGCCCTTGGTTTTTGCTTCTTGGTCGGCCGTGTAATCAGTAGCGTTGGTGCCTATGAGCCTAATGCCTTCGAAGCTCCATTGCCAGGTTCTTGGCGCTATTTTGATTGGAATGGTGGTTACTTGCCCGGAGTGCGAAGAACCCATAAAGACAGGGGCCTTGTCTAATAGAAAAGTATCTAATTCATCACTGATATGGATACGCTCGGCATCCCCTTTTCCATCATTTTGAAAATCGATGCGGTATTCGATCCATTCATTGGTGGCGGTGACCACCTGGACGGAGGGGGTCTTACGGTTGGGGTCATGGGCTATTTCTACTTTTATATTGGTAGCCCGGACAAACCCTCCTACCACTTCTTTATATTCGGCTCCTTGTTTTTTGAATAATTTGGCACTCGGACCAATTACACTTCCGGAAGGAGTGTTAGGGTTCAGCCCTGTTTTCAAAGGAAAACAGACGCTGGTCTGTGCTCCGTTGGCCAAGTTGGGAATGAGGGCCGTAAGCATTTTGGTGGTAGTATTTTGCGTCGTAACATAGCCGGTATTTATATTCGTCTCGAAATCAAAAACGTTCGTATCATAAGTAAATTCCACCTTGTAAGCACCCAACGATCCGGAGTTATTTTTGATGTGGACCAGATAGGTATTTTCGTGAGTTGGCACCACCTTACGTACCCAATCCAGTTTGATCACCGTACTGCCCATATTGGGTATAGTGGGTGCCACAGTACTGGCTGTAACGGTGGTAGGCGTATTGGGATTGGAGGGATTTACGTAAAACCGCCTAGGCTTATTACCGTCATCATACACCTCTACGAACTCAGCATACGGTCTGACCTGGCCTGCAATTTTATAGGGATGATAAAAAGTACCCAGGTCGGCATTAGCGATTGGGTCGCCGGCCTTCAGGTACGTCCCTCGAAAATAGTGGCCATCCCCGGTGTTGACGAATACCTGGTAAGAAGCACCCGACATAATAAAACTTGACAGCAAAGCAGGGTTTACAGAAAACTTGTATTTGCCAAAGTTAGGATCATTAGTAGCGGTGACTTTGGCGACTACCAGTTGAGCGGAAGCAATGGGCAAGCCAGCCAAACAGCCTAACCAGAGCAAAAGGAAGAAAGAACGTTTCATTGTGGAAATGGTGGTAGAAATGGTCAAAAGTACCGTGGTAACAGGAGATAGACGGGAAAAAAGAGACAAATATTTTCTTCAATCCTGCCTGTTCCGGCATTGCGACCACGGAGTTAAAAAACCTGGCGACCCTCTACAGGTCGCCAGGCAGACAATAAGTTAATCAATTGGTTACAAAGGATTTAGCAATTAAAGATCAGCAGTCCTACTTCCCGCTCACCGCCAGTTTCAGCGTACTCGCCGCTTGGCCGTCGGCCACCAGTGTACAGATATAAGTGCCGCTGGGTGCGGTGGGCAGGTTCAGCTCCACGCTGGTTGGGCCACGTTCCGACAGGATTTGGCGGGTAATCTCCCGGCCAGTCAAATCAGTCACGATCAGTTCGGCGGTGCGTACCGTGGCCGGGATGGTGCACTTGACGAAGGTCGTGCCGGAGAATGGGTTGGGTTGGTTGCTCAACTGAAAGTTTTGGACCGGGACAGCGGGGGCAGCGGCGCGGTCAAATGCGGCCTCTAACTTGGCCAGGCGGGCTTCCAGTGCGCTGATCTGGCGGTCCTTTTCAGCGAGGCGGGTCTCCATTTCGCTGAGCTGTTGGTCTTTTTCGGCCTTTAGTTCTTTCACGGCCTCGGTCAGCACGGGGATGATCATGTCATAGTTGACAGCGAGGTAGCCGTCCGTATTTTCCATAACGGACTCGGGCACTACTTGCTGCAACTCTTGGGCCAGGAAACCATACTGCTTCCCCTCTGGCAGGTTACGCTCTTGGAACTTTTCCCGGTCAAACTGGTAGGTCTTGCCCTGTAGGGCCAGCACAATTCCAAGGGCATTTTGCACTGGAGCGATGTTTTGCTTCAGGCGTAGGTCGGAAGTGCTCCAAGAGCCATTTATAAAGGCATTTCCATTGACATAGAGTTTGAAAATACCAGGCGTAGCCGTCCCAATGCCCACGTTGCCATTGGCGCAGATACGCATCCGTTCCGTGTTGCCGCTGGCACCGTCCAACCGGAAAATCAGGCCGTCAGTGGGTGTGCCGCCAAAGGTGCGCACGTCAATGTAGCCGTTCTTGAAGCCTGTGCCTGGACTGTTGTAGAAAGACATCCGCATACCCACTTGATTGGAAGGGTAAGTCACCCCACCAAAGAAGATGTTACCCGTGTTGGCCGATATGTCCGAATAATCCACCATGATGTTACCGCCAGCCACGCGGAGTTTCTGGTCCGGGGTGCCGGTGCCAATGCCAACCCGGCCATTGGCGCAGATGCGCATCCGCTCCGTGGCTGCGGAGGTGGTGTTATTGTCCAACCGGAAAATCAGGCCATCATTGGCTGTTCCGCCGACCGTACGTACGTCAATATAGCCATTTTTGAAGCCTGCGCCCGCGTTGTTGAAGTAGCTCATGCGCATGCCGTTCAGCGTGGTGTTGGGATAAGTGATATTACCGAAAAAGAGGTTGCCCGTCGAAGCGGCGACATCGGAGTAATCCACCAGAATGTTGCCGCCGACGATCTGGAGTTTTTGGGTAGGGTTGGTGGTGCCGATGCCCGCCTTAGCAGTGATCGGAAGCAAGTAGGTTGGGTTGACGCCCGTCCACTGCGCCGAGGCAACCTGCAGCACAGCGAAAAACGCGATAACCAGCGCGATGAATTTGGAAGAAAAGTGTTTCATCTTAAAAAGTTTGTGTAAACCATTGGATTTCCTTACTCTATTTCGGCTTTTCAGGTTCCGCCGTTGGTGATGTGGTTATTTGGTGCAACAAAAGAGCGGTCATTGTTATATCCTTCGCTCGACTATTGTAAATTCGGTAGCCACCATTGTAAATTCGACGGCATTTGTTTCAGATTTGGCGCAGCCAAAGCAAAACGCCCGTTGTTTTTTGGGAGACTACCGATTTTATAAAAGTGCTTTTACGAGTTTATATCCACCACCCGGTTGGTTTGTTACCTTGGCCATTTCCGGTTTTTGAAAAAATAAATTTGTGCGCCTATAAATGATAGCTCGGTTGGCCCCAATCCGAAATTCACCGTTTCTTTGGCCACGTTGAAGACAACCACACCGCACATGACCCTCCCCCACCCGGACGAACACTACGTCCAGGCCCTGCTCCACAACGACCACGGTGGCATATCGGCCATCTACGCCCGTTTTGCCGCCCGTATCGAGCGTTTCGTCTGTGCCAACAGCGGCACCCCCGACGATGCCCGCGACGTGATGCAGGAGGCACTGATCGCTATCACCCGCCAGGCGCGCCGCCCGGAGTTTCGGCTCAGCTGCCCGTTCGAGGCGTATCTCCACCTGGTCAGCCGGGGGAAATGGCTCAATGAGCTCAAGCGTCGCCAACGCGCGGCGGTAACAATTGCCGAGGTAGGGGGATTTGAAGAGAGCGAGGATGCCAGCGCGCTGGCCGACGATGCCCTCCGCGAAGCAGACCGGGACCAACTGTTCCGACGCTGCTTCGAACAACTTTCTGCCAGCTGCCGACAATTGCTCCAATTGGCCTGGACTCCCAAGATTTCAATGGAAGAAGTAAGTGCCCAACTGGGCGTGAGCTATGGCTACGCTCGCAAGCGCAAGTGCGAGTGCCTGGCCCAATTGATGGGTTGGATCAAGGCCGCACCGGAGTATACATTGTTGAAATATTAAACTGCTCCCTAAAATATGGTTTGGAGCGATATATCAAAATACTGACCAGCTAGTGAAAATTCGTACCCATGGAAGAAGAACTGTACACCCGCATAGAGGATTACTTGGACGACACGCTGGACGCTGCCCAACGTGCGGCCCTGGAGGCCGACGTGCAGACCGACCCGGCACTGGCGGAGGCCCTGGCCCAGGTACGTGAAGCCCGTACCCGACTCGCTCGGCAGTGGACGCAGGAGGATGCCGACCGTGCGCTAACTGGCACCTTACAAGAGGTTGGCCGTCAACATTTTACGAGTAATGCTGACGCAATGTCCGCTGTGGTTACCCCACGTGCACGGCTGCCTCGCTGGTGGCCACTGTTGGCCGCAGCGGCCTGCTTAGTGGGTCTGCTGATCTGGTTTTTCCGGCCCGCCCAAGAGGCCAACCTGTACGCCCAATACCGCCACTTTCCCGAGGCGGCTTTCGTCACCCGTGCCACCGACGACTCTGCCCAAACAGACCTGGCTGCTGCCAATACCGCTTTCAACGCAGGCCGCTACGCCGATGCCCTACCCCTGTTGCAACACTATTTGGCCAGCCATCCCAAGGATTTGGAAAAACGTTTTTTCGCCGCCCTGTGCCAACTCGAACTCGGCCAGACGACCGAGGCGACTACGGCTTTTCAACAACTGCGCACCGCACCCGCCTATGCGGAAGAAGCCACCTGGTACTTGGCCCTGGCTTTTTTGAAAGAAAAAAACAACGCGCAGGGTGGGGAGATACTGCGCCAAATCCCACGCAGCTCCCGCTACTATAACGAGGCGCAACAGCTGCTGGGAAAATTAGGGAGACAATGATATTGGAGGGTGCGACAAATCTTCGCATCCTCCAATATTCCAATCCTCAAGTATCAAACGCTCAGCTTCTCCAACAGCCACTCCCGTTCCGCCACCGCCTCCACCGCCCGGATTTGCATAGCCAGCTGCCGCCGCGCTGCGCCGCGTTTATCCGCCACCCGGGTTACTTTTTGGGTGAATTTCACCAGATTGAGGTAGCTCTCCCGGTGATAGCCCAAGTCCTTTTGTCGCCGCAGATTAAGCCTTGAAACTCTCGAGCAAACTGGCCAAGGCGGACCATTCGCCCAGTTCGTAGTAGCCTTTCAGCAGCATCCGCCGCACGTCGAGGTTGATGAGCACTTCCGAGAACTCCACGGCGCGCAATAGTTCGAGCACCCGGCCATGCTCCCCGGCGCGGTAATGGAAGATGGCCAGGTTGTAGCGGAAGATATTGTCGCGGTCGGCGGGGGGTAAATGATCGCGGTATCGCTCCAGAAAAGTAAGTGCCCAGTCCCGCTCGCCGGTCACTTGGGCCAGCAGGTGAATGTTGTTGTAGGTGTACTTGGGCAGCAGGCCGTTCTCAAACAATATGCCACGGGTCAGCGCGTCGCGGTACAGTGCCAGGGCCTCGCGGGCGTAGTCGCGCTCGCCCCGGTTCTGGCGGCGGATGCAGAAGTTGATGGCGGCCATGTAGAGGTCGCGGCTTTCGGCGGGCGGAAAGAGATGGGGATATTGGGCCAGTAACGTGGTGGCGGCGCGGAAGGCGGCTACATCGTCGGGGTCTTGCAGGGCACGGAGGCTATGGGCCAGCAAGACCAGGGCGGGTTGGTCGGGCGTGGCCAAAGCGGCGGCGGCGCGCACGGCCTCGACCAGTGGCAGCTGGTAGTCGGTGTCTTTGCCCACCGTGCGCAGGGAGTGTGCAGTGCAGGCCCAGCGTAGGTTTTCGAGAAAAAAAACTGGCCGAGCGCATCGACGGTGGCTTGCAGGTTAGTGGCTCCACTACGCTGTTGCACCACGCGCTGGCTGAAGACCTCGTACTGCAATTGGTAGTGGAACAAGTGCCAGCCCGCGTGGCGGTAAGGCGAATCGAGGTGTTGTTTTTCAATCAGTTGCGCGTCCCGTTCGAACATCTGTGTCAGGCCGCGCCGTCGGAAGGCCGCACCCGATAGAGCTGTTCGGTCAGCCCGTCCCGCTGCCATTCCACGAGGGCGAGGTACTGTTCCAAGCGTTCGGTGAGGTAGGCGAAGAGGTGGTTGAGGGTCAGGTTGTGGTAGGCTTGGCCGGGAAAGAGCTGGGCAAAGACTTGTTCTTTTTGCAAGGTGCTCAGTGCCTCGCACCGCTGCTCGCGCACCAGCAGGTCAAAGAGGGCTAATACGTCGGTACGGCTGTTGAAAAAGGTCGATTGCAGGAATTTGCGCACCGCAGGCTGTTCGGCGGGCAAAAGCACTTGAAAGACTTGAAGGAGAAAGGTATTATGCATTTTCGATAATCGACAAAAAACATTCCGGTTTTTGGACAATCAGTGAATAGGCAATTTTTTCTTTATCAATAGAATTTCTGTAACTGTTTAGCACCCGAAGGGTGCGACATATAAATCAGCGGTGCTGCAGACAGCACGAAGTTCCTTGAAAACATGGAGTTGATGCTTACGACAAGT
>JAYUXG010000748.1:0-2436 GCA_043753125.1 Saprospirales bacterium
CACATGGCCCGTCTGTTCAGCAAAGCGGCCGACTTGCGCATTTTTGTAAATATGATGCAGAATACGGCCATCAGTTTCACCATCTGTGTACCGAACCAAGCCGACCGCATCGAAAAATTTAGCCAGGAAATAGCCGATGAATTTAAAGTAAAGACCGAATCGGGTCTCGAACTCATCACCATCCGGCACTATAATGAGGACACCATTGCCAATCTGAAAAAAGGGAAAATGGTGCTGTTTGAAGAGCGTCTGCGCAACACGCTGCAAATGGTGGTGCGGGCGATTCCGGCCATTGAGCGTCGGGAGATAGATGTGGTTAAATGATGGTAATTATCTACCACATAGACCACATAGTACACAGTAACGGAGCATAATTTTTCAAAAAAATTCTATTTCTAAACGGAATGCAACTACTTGCCACTTGGGTCACCCAGTTAAAAAGATCGTAAAGTGCTATGTGAACTATGTGCTCTATGTGGTAAACCGTTACAATAAAACAAAACATATCCGAATATGAAGATGCAAAATGCCCAAATTGTTTACTTGGAAACTATCGAAGGTCTGCTAGAAGACGGTGAAATCAAAAAAGCCATTGAGGTGCTCCTAGCCTTGGACAAACAAACCCAAGCGGGACTTCGACAGGACATTATCCAACAATCTGGCAACTATAGTCAGGCGGCTCAAGAGTACAAAGCCAACCACATTGATTTCAAGGAATTCAGTATCAGCAGTGCCAGGGCCCGTAGCGCATTGCTGGAGCTGATGGAAGAATTGCCGCAACGAATAAAAGAAAACGCCGCCATCCGCACGATAGGGGCCTTTCAATTTGAGGTGCCCGATACGGCGAGTTTGGAAAAAGTCATTGGCCAGCAAACTAATATATTGAAAATCAACTGGTTGGAGAAGGCCTTGCAAGCCTCGAAAGCTGTTTGCCGGGTAGTGTGCGCCAATGGCGATTTAGGAACCGGCTTTTTGACCAAAGAGGGACATATATTTACCAACCAGCACGTCATTTCCTCGGCGGAAGTGGCCGCCACGGCCCAAGTGGAATTCAATTATGAGCTGGATGCTGCTGGTAATATTCGGGCGCGCACCACCTATCAACTGGATGCCACCGATTTTACTGCAAGTCCGATCACCCAGCTGGACTTTGCGCGGGTTCGGGTAATAGATCGCGACGACGCACCGTTGCGCCAATGGGGTTTTGTAGATTTCGACTCCCAGGCCCTGCCAACGCTTGGCGATGCCGTCACCATTATCCAGCATCCACAGGGCGAGGACAAGCAGATTGCCCTCTCGGCCAACCAGGTACTCAGCGTCTGGAACCAATACGTTTTTTACACCACCGATACCGAGCCTGGCAGCAGCGGTTCTCCAGTCTTCAACCAAGATTGGCGGGTCGTGGCCATCCACCATGCCGGTAAAACCAAGGACGGCGGGTTGCAGATCAATGCCCGGGGTGACCGCCGACCGGCCAACCAGGGCGTTTTGTTTCGCGATATCTTTGATTTTTTGGACAAGCCAAATAGTCCGGCTCCGCCAATGACGACAGAAGAGCCGACCCACGAATCCGCTAAAAAGGTGCCAGAAATAGTCGAGCCAGTACCAAATCCGCCGGTTATTCCCACTCCTCCTGCACCTGTAGTCGCCACTATCCCAAAATTTATGATTGTCTACGATAAGGTAAATGATACCGATCATTATAAGATGCTAAGCAGGCACTTGAACATCCTGAAGGTGACCAAGAAAATCCGCGTGTACGACGTACACGACCCCAACGCACTACATCCGTTGGCCGACGCAGAAACAGCATTGGCCGACACTGATTATTTGCTGGTGCTGGTTACGGTGAACCTGTTCAATTCAGAGGATTGGTATGGCTTGGTGCAGAAAGCTTTAGCACAGGGCCGCCGGGTAATTCCAATTCGCATATTGGAGGCCGACTATAATGGCACTGGTCTGGAAAGCTTGCGGTCGTCGCCCTCGCAGGGCCGGGCGGTCTCCGACTTCCCCAATTTGGATGCTGCTTACTTTGACATTGTGACAGAAATAAGAAAATTATTGCCAAAATAGCCTATTTCTCCACCATTTTTTGGGCCTTGGCCAACACCTTTTGTTCCAAATCCTTTTTAAAGGTAATAATCTTGTCCAATAATACCAAGTCGCTGGTAGCCAGCATCTGTGCCGCCAAAATACCGGCGTTGCGGGCTGCATTTAGGGCCACCGTTGCCACTGGCACGCCTTCCGGCATCTGCAAAATGGAGAGTATGCTATCCCAGCCGTCAATAGAATTGGATGATTTGATCGGTACCCCAATGATCGGCAGCGGTGAAATGGCGGCGACCATGCCGGGCAAGTGCGCTGCCCCGCCCGCTCCGGCGATGACCACCCGAATGCCCCGGAGATGGGCATATTTGGCAAACTCAAACATCCGCT
>JAYUXG010000749.1:0-2435 GCA_043753125.1 Saprospirales bacterium
TCTCAGGTCCTTGCTTAGCGAGTCCAATATTCAGTGTCAAAATGTTCAGTAGTCTGCGATTGTGTCAATGGTAATAATTAGTTCATAGTTCATTATTCCCTTCCTCCCATCGGTACCACCACTGCCGTTTTGAAACCCAAATTCCTGATCTCCGGCAACATCCGTACCGCTTCGTTGCGGGTGGCAAAAGTACCCGTAAAATAATAGTACTGGCTGTTGGCTGCTTCTTCCTTCACGTCGCCGAGCAAGGACAAGCGGCCTGCTTTGCGATCCATCCTGGTTTTTTCGCTCAACAACTGGATTCGGTAGCTTGTTTTAGCGGACACTGTCGTCGGGGCGGCTCCCTTGGGGGTTTTCTGTGGACTGATCACCGTAATGGTGGATTTCTGGGAAGCGGTAGCCGTCGGCACCGTCGCGGGCTTAGGAGAAGTTGGTTTTTTCGCCTTTGGAGGCGGTGGGGAGGGCTGCTTGATCGGCTCAATGGGATGGCCTTCCAGTTGCGCTTTATACATCATAAAAGCCTTGAAGATCGCGTAGGACATTTGTTCCCGGCCCTCGTCGGCGGCCAAAAACGCCTCTTCGACGGCATTGGTCAGGTAGCCGGTCTCAATGAGTACGGCGGGCATCGCGGTCTCGCGGATGACCAGAAAGCCGGCCTGCTTCACGCCCTTGTCCTCGCGGCCCGCGTGCAGGCTCGCTTGCTGCTGCACCAGGCTGGCGAACAAAATGCTCTGCTCCAGATAAGCACTTTGCCACATACTGTTGAGGATGTGCGCCTCCGCGCCGTCGGGATCGTAGCCGTCGTAATTTTGGCGGAAGTTGTCTTCCAAAGAAATCACCGAGTTTTCGCGCTTGGCCACTTCCAGGTTGTGCCCCGCACGGTTGACACCCAGTACATAGGTTTCCGTGCCGCTCACCCGCGCCACTGGCATGGAATTGCAGTGTACACTGATGAAAAGATCGGCCTTGTTGCGATTGGCAATGGCGGCGCGTTCGTTGAGCTCGATGAACACATCCTTATCGCGGGTGTAAATGACTTTCACCGCCGGGCAGTTCGCCTGAATATACGCGCCCAACTGAAGCACGATGGCCAGGGCATTGTCTTTCTCGTGCGCTGAGGCCCCCAGGCAACCGGGGTCTTTGCCGCCGTGGCCCGCATCGAGTACCACGGTCTTGATGTGGTAGCCTGCGGCGGACAGATCGAGCGGCGCGGCCTGCACCGATTCGCGCTGGGCGACGAGCCTGGATTGCGTACCTTTGCCGCCGTTGATTTCGCTCGACGCGGTGGCTACTTCGGGAATGCCCCGTTGACCGCTCGGCGTGAGAAAGTTAAAATTTTGCAAAATAACCAACGCCGCCAGAATGGCCAGCGTTCCTAAGGCAAATTTTGATGTCATAGCGTGGTTTTGGGCCTTAATCATCGGTTTGGTAAGCAGTGGCAGCCGGGATTATCGACCAATATCCACCTGAATTGCAGATCGTGAAAAAAATACCCCGCAAATATCGGTTTTTCTTCCAAATAGCTGGCTTGCTCTTGGGCGGATTCTTGCAGGCACAAACGCCGGACACTACGTTGTCGCCTGCACCTGCCAATCGCCTGCGCCCAATCTCTACTGATACGCTGCCGCCGGGGACCGTGGATTCGGTGGCGGTGGACTCGGCGGTCGTGGATTTTAGCCGGGTCAAAATCTCCAAAGACGCCTTGGACGACGTGGTGGAATATGCCGCCAAAGACTCAATGTGGTTTGACGTGAAAAATAAACGGTTGCACCTGTACGGGCAGGCGACCGTGAAATATACCTCGCTGGACATCCAGGCGGGCTATATTTTGTTGGATTACGCCAAAAACGAGGTGTCCGCCGAATCATTTCCGGACACGTCCGGCGCGCTGGCGGGCTATCCAAAATTCAAAAGCACGGACCAGGAGTTTGAGGCCAATCGGCTGCGTTTTAATTTCAAGACCAAAAAAGGCATCATCTACGAGGCCCGCACCAAACAGGAAGATTTGTACATCCTTGGGGAAAGGTCAAAGTTTGTGGGATCGCCCACCGGCGACTCGACCAACAGCCAGCGCAACACCATCTTCAACGAAAATTCGCTGCTCACCACCTGCGACCTGCCCCATCCGCACTACGGCATTCGGGCCAAAAAACTGAAGGTCATCCCCGACGTGATGGTGATCACTGGCCCGGCCCACCTGGAGTTGGGGGGCATACCGACCCCATTGGTGCTGCCGTTCGGTTTCTTTCCCATCAGCAAGACCCGGAAAGCAGGCCTCATCATTCCCCGCGACTTCGAGTTCGCACGAGTGGAAGGGCTGGGGGTCAAGGATTTTGGCTGGTACCAGCCGATCAGCCAACACATGGACGCCAAAGTGCTGTTCAATGCCTATACCAGTGGTTCGTGGGGCACGTCGGCCACCCTGCGTTATGACC
>JAYUXG010000750.1:0-2426 GCA_043753125.1 Saprospirales bacterium
CCGGCAGACTGCTGTGCCACTTGATTGCTCAGGCCGGTCACCATAGTGGCGTAGTCGGTCGCGTACTTCGAGCCGGGCATGGCTGCGTTGAGGGCCTCACTCGATGCCTTAAACTCCGGGATAAAGGCGGCGGCATTTTGACCCAGCAGTTGAGAGGTCAAGAATGCTTTCATCAGCGGGGTGCAGCCCTTTTGAGCGGCGGCTTTGGCCTCTTCCGGCGACTTCATCGGCGTTTTGACCAAGCCCTGAATAATATCGGTGTAGCACGTAAAAGTAGGCGAGCCCGTGGCGTTCACCTCCATCCGATCGAAGGTGTTCAGATCGCCCTTGATGTCCACGGTTTGTTCTTTGCCGTCCAGCAAAAAATACACGCGTTTGGCACCGATGCTCAGGCGGTACAAGCCTTCCGCGAATGGGTCTTTCTGATTAATGGTAAAATTGCCCGTGGCATCGCAGGCAACGCGGCCCATCGCCACAGTGCTGCGGTCAAAGTGAGCCTGTTCCAGCAGCACCTGTAGGTTGGCGGCGTTTTGGATGGTGCCCTTCAGGGTGTAACCAGACTGGCCTTGGCAGGCCGAAAAAGCCGACAGGGCCGGCAACAGGAAAAGCAGAAAATGCTGTATGTTCTTCATATTCAATTAATTGCGAAGAATTATTAAATTATGAGTGATGTGTCATTAGTTCTTGCCGAACACGGTGCGTTTGTCGCTCTGTCGGGAACTATCGCAGCGTTAACCCTTGAGATAGCCTCTTTTATCCAACCATTATTTCTTCCAAAACTGTGCTGTAAACCCGCTGCCATTCCGCTATTTCCCCCCAACTTTCGCCATCCACGGCTATTTTCGCAGCAATCACCGTACCGATCATTTCAAAAGCAGCCTTTTCAGCCGCCAGCCAACGCTCAAAAGCGGTGGATTGTTCGGGGGGCACGCTTACAATTACCCGGCTTTGGGCCTCGCCAAACAGCCACGCATCCTTCCGAATAGCGACGTTGGAACGGATATCAAAGCCCAATCCACGTGGCATGGCTCCTTCCAGCAGCGCAGTGAAAACGCCACCGTCCGCTACGTCGTGCGCCGAGACCACTATTTTCTGACGAATGGCACTTTTGACTACCTGTTGAACAAAAACTTCTTCTTCTAAATCGAAATATGGGCAAGGACTATATACTAAATCGCAGACTGTGCGCAGGTACTCGCTGCTGCCCAAATCGTCGCGGCTCGTACCGATTAGATAAATGACATCGCCTGCACTTTTAAAATCCAAGGTCATCATTTGTGCCGGATCGTCCAGCAGGCCCAGCATCCCGATGGTCGGGGTGGGGTAGACCGGCACCACCTTATCGCCCACGGCGTATTGGTTGTAAAAACTCACGTTACCGCCCGTCACCGGCGTCTCGAAGCGACGACAGGCCTCGCCCATGCCCCGGATGGCCTCGACGAATTGGTAATATACTTCGGGGTTGTGAGGATTGCCGAAATTCAGGCAATTAGTGATCGCCACTGGCTCGCCCCCAGCGCAGACGATGTTGCGGGCGGCCTCGGCCACGGCGATCATCGCCCCCCGGTATGGGTCGGCGTACACGTAGGCAGAGTTACAGTCGGTGGTCAACGCCAAGGCCTTTTGCGTGCCTTTCACATAGATAATGGCGGCGTCGGCGGGCCGGTTGGTGGTCATGGTACCCGTACGCACCATAGAGTCGTACTGCTGAGTGATCCAGTTTTTAGAAGCCAGGTTGGGCGAGTGCCAAAGGGTTTCTGCCGCTTGGCGGTAGTCCATTGGCTCCACAACTTGTTGAAGGTCAAACTTTTCTATTTCCTGTAAATAAGCTGGCCGCTGCGTCTCGCGCACATAGACGGGCGCGCCGCCGCCCAGCACAAGCGTCTCGGCGGGCACATCGGCGACCATTTGGCCATACTGAAAAAACTCCAGCCGCCCACCTTCCGTCGTGGTGCCGATCTCCGCGCAGGACAAATCCCATTTATCAAACACCACTTGCAGCTCGTGTTCACGGCCCGGATGGCACACGATCAGCATCCGTTCCTGGCTCTCGGAGAGCAGGATTTCCCAGTCCTTCATGTTGGCCTGGCGGGTGGGCGTTTTATCCAGGTTGATGCGCATGCCACAGCCCGCTTTGGCACTCATCTCGGAGGTGGAGCAGATAATGCCGGCCGCGCCCATGTCCTGCATACCAATAATGGCCCCGGTCTGGATGGCTTCGAGCGAGGCTTCGAGCAATAATTTTTCCTGGAAGGGGTCACCCACTTGCACCGCCGGCAGGTCTTCGTGCGAATCGGCGGACAGGTCGGCACTGGCGAACGTAGCGCCGTGGATACCGTCCTTGCCGGTGGCGGAACCGACGATGAACACTGGGTTGCCCGGTCCGCCTGCGGTGGCACTTACCGTCTCTCCAGCCTTGACGATGC
>JAYUXG010000751.1:0-6013 GCA_043753125.1 Saprospirales bacterium
CTAAGGTAGGCTTTATGTCGGGGGCAGTCCATTCTGATGGCGTGACTTTTCAAGTCTGGGAACACCACCACGACAGCGCACTGAAACGGGAGGTATGGAACAAGATCATCGATAAGTTTAAGCCCTACAATGGCAAATTAGCGAGCATATCTGCCAGTTTGGCGCACTTAGAGGGCCAAAATGTGGGTATTGAGTTCCGGGTTGATTCCGGTGCCTCTTCCGGGCAGGATTGGGCAGCCTGGGTGGAACCATGCATCACCGGGGACGAGTATATCAAGAAAACCGTCACCGAAAAACATGGCTTCCAACTGTCGTACAACTGCTCCCTTTATCCAGAGTTTTATCAACTGCAAAAAAGTGACGGTTCGGCCCTTTCAGTAGGCTGCACCCCGCCCTGGAATGCCGATTTTTCCCCGGAAGTACCTTACGTGGCCTATAACAAGGTGAATCTGAGCGACTTGGGCGTATCCGCCGTGTTCAAGAGCATTTTGCGCGACGACCAGTTTCTGTTGATTCCTGCGCGTTATATCATCGCCCGCGATGCCGACAAATTGCCCGAAATATTTATTTCCGTGAAAGCGGATTTAGAGAATTCGGGAAATTCGAAAGCCCTGTTGGCCATCAAACTGGCACCCGATATCTCGGATATCCAACTGTCGGTGATCAAAAAACGCCTGGTCCAATCTTGGGAAAGCGTAGATATTTCCAGTACAATCGATTTAGTGTTTCCCAGTCAAATTGATAGTGTGGATAATGACAACCCGGATATCACACCGATTGTGAAATTGGGTGCCGACCAGAACTACGCACATGGACCCGGCAATGCCTTGAACCTATCTTTGGAGAACCTAAGTTTGCACAATGCCAGCCTGCTGATGCTGATCATCACGGAAGGAATGGGACGCAGTTTCAATTTCGGGATCAAAATGGGTGGTAATATGGCCCCTGTTCATTCAGTGGCAGCATTGACCTTCAAAGACTTGGCCGGCAGTTTCGTCGTTGCTGGCCGCGAAGGAAATACCGTGCGCCTGGCAAATTTGTTCGATCGGGAGGTAACTATTTCAAACTTGTTAGCAGAACTGCCAGGGCGGGCCGCCAACATTGATTTGCCGGTGAGCCAGATTGTAAAAAGTGGAGAGGCGCTATCCATTGATCTACCCGAAGCCATGCGTGTTGGCTCTGGCTTTGCCGCCGGATATACCGTGGGCTTGGGCGATCCGTACGAGATTCGGGAGAACAACGTGACCACCGACAATATTCGGCAGGACTTCACCGCCGATTGCAGTGAGATCTTTAAAGATGCAGCGGTAAACACGGTCGAGATATCCGTACAGATGAAAAACTCGGCTAACAATGTCCTCCGGGTATTCGATTCTGCCAGACAGACTGGCATTATCACCCTGTTTTTGCCGGTCGGTTTCTACTTGGCTGCACGGGTAATCGATTATGCCCTACGAATCAGTTATCAAGACCCGACCAAAGCAGAACAGACACGCTCAGGCAAGATGAATCTTCGAGAAAGTAGCTTGTTGGCACTTTCTACCGATCAAACCGTGCCGGTCTGAACTGCCTCCTACATCAATTTTTAAACCACTCAATTATGAAAATCAATTTTTTAAAGCCCGAGTCGCCTTTTCAGACGCAATTGGCTTCCAGAGCGGTCATCAACGGCTCTGACGATTACTACGGCGCTTGCAGTATCGAAACATTTCAACCCGGCGTGGGCAACCTATCTTCCACGCATGAGGACGCGCAGGGCTTCATGGATTTTGTGACCAAGTCCAAGGCGGGGAATTTTTGGATGAAGGATGCGGCAGTCCAAGTTTGGGCTTATGAAGAGGCCAATGACAACTGGCAGGACACCTACGGTGCCGACGCGGTAATGGCTTTTTACCATTCCGGGCACGGCAATATGGACTCCAATGGGGTGTTCCAAGTACCGATGGGTGGCATTTGGGATAAACGGGATTGGGCATTTTCCAATGGTATGAGTTTGGGCGACGAACAGGTCCGCTACCTTTTTTGGTCAACCTGCTTCTCCCTACGTGTATTGGGTGCGCACAACCCTATCCGTACCTGGAACGCGGCTAACAAAGGCTTGCGTATGATTTTTGGCTACGAGACCACTAGTGTGGACGACCCCAACTATGGCAAGTACTTCTGGGAGGAATGGAACAAGGGCAAATCGTTCGGCAAATCGTGGCTGGATGCCAGCTGGCGCATCTCGAACCAGCAGACGCCCGTGGTTTGCGCAACCGGTACTACGCCGGAGGCGGCCCAAAACCGGCTCACCAACGAAAGGTTCTTCGAGAGCGCGGCAGGCTCGGACAAATTCTATCAATGGAACTGGTACAATGCTGCCACCAAGGCTGCGCCGAAACCAGCCCGCGCCAAGAAGATACCCGCCAACCCGCTGGCCGCCATCCTGGAAACCACTGACACCGAAGCCCTGTGCTACCGCCTTGCGGCCGCCTTGGGAGTAAGCAAAAAGCAAACTGCCAACATCGCCGTGGACAGCCTGGGCAGTTTCCTGCTGAAGGAAAAAAACCTTCAAATTACTGTTGGTGCCGATGGGCGTTTTGATGCTCATCTGGCCAAGGCCAATGTCGATAATGCCCGGCAGATCGACCCGGACAAGGCCCGGAGAACCGTGGAGGATTTCCTCAGCAACCCGGCAATCGGCAAGAATACCGATCTGGTTTTCTCGGATCTGATTTTCTGCCACAGCCAGAGCGGCTCCACGCAGGGTTCGGGTCAACTGGGGACGGAAAAAGTCGTGGAAACCATCGTGGAATTTAGGCAGCAAATAGACGGTTATCGAACCGTCAGCAATGGCTCCGGTGTGGTCAGGGTGGGCGTGGACAATGATGGCAACATCACTTCGGTGCACAACTCGACCCGCCCGATCCTTGACCTGAGCACCAAGTCTCGTTCCATCGTGCCAGTGCCCGGCACACGTGCCGCTGCCAAGGCCGTAGGCCCAACTTCGGCCGCCGAGCTAGAACAGGCGTTCGAGGAAAAGTTGAACAAGTTGAAGCAACACAATGGAATCCCCCAATCGCGATCCGCAGCAAGCGGCACCACCCTGGTGCATTCGGAGATCGGATACGACCTCTATGCCGACCGGGGCCAATTGGTTGCCCGCCGCACCTATGAGCTGGATATGGGACAGGGATTCAGGAAAATGTACAAGCTTCAAGTTCCGCTTTTCGACTGATGAAAAAAGGAAATCCTGCAACCATTCTGCTTGGGCTACTGCTGCTCTGGGCGTGTAGTAGCCCCCCATTATCAACAGCGCAACCAAAAAAAGCGGAGATCATGCACTACATCTTGTTAAAAACCGGCGAAAGGGTTACCATTCGGTTGGATCCCCCCAAGCCGGGCTACAATTGGTACTATACCATCAGTGAAGACTGGGTAATCAGTATGATTGAACCATATGGTTATCCTTTCAAATCAGGCAGCCTGGAAGCACAGCATGGGGCTGTCCAGGAGCAAAAAATATTTGAGGTGACTGGCTTAAAGCCTGGCAAAGTGACTATCCGGTTTTACCAGATGGACCCTGCACGGGAGGCTGACCCACCTAGTGAGGAAACCAATTATACCGTTGAAGTGAAAACGTTTTAACCCCGCCGGGACAGGTTCGCACTGTCCCGGCATTTTTATATCTTATTTTTAGTCATTTGGATGATTTATAAAATGGGCTATCCAAGGTATGCAAAATATATGTTTGATTTTTCGCACTTTTGCGTCAAAACGATGAGTGGGATGTGGGCTGGCAACAGAGGAAGAATGTTAGACACCTGAATATCCACGCTATGAAAACTGCAATAAGACTTCACGCCCTCTTTATTGGCATCAATGGCTACAAAGAAGCCTCTCCCCTCAGCGGCTGCATCAATGATGTGCTGGCAGTAAGCGACTACTTTAAGCACCTTTGCGCGGCACAAGACCCCCCTACAGACTGGCAACCCGATTATATAAAATACTTGTTGGCCCCAGCCGATGCCGAAGAAGAGGCCAGCCTCCGTGAAAAGGGCATTGACTACCAAGTGCCCACGCGCCAAAACATCATCGACGCCTTCCAAATATATGATGCTGCCGACCCGGAGCGAGGCGATTTTTGCCTCTTCTATTACAGCGGGCATGGCTCCTATACCCGTGCCCCGGACCTGTTTCAGGACTGCGAACCTGCCGGTCGGCTGCAAACAATCGTTTGCTTGGATAGTCGGCAAGCAGGCCAGCGCGACCTGCTCGACAAAGAGTTGGGTTATTTGATCGCCAAATCCCTGGAAGGTAAGGGGCCAAGCAGAGACGGTGGCCAACAGTATGCCGGGGTGCATTTCTTAGCCATCACCGACAGCTGCCACTCTGGCACCAATACCCGTGGCAGTGCGCAGGACTTGGTCGCACGGATGATGCCAACCAGTAATCACCCCATTGATACTGATGGCATTTTAGGTTTTACCCGCGAGGGCAATTGCTTCTACGAAAAGTTTCAGCCAGGGCAGGAAAGGATAAGACGCTACAATGGCCTGAAGCATGCCCGGTATATCAAGCTCTCTTCAGCACAAGACGCGGAAAAAGCCTATGAAACCAGCTTCAGTATTCCCCAAGCGGGAGGGAAGCCACCTTTGCAACTACGCCATGGCGTATTCACCTACAGCATGATCGCCACCCTGCACCAAAGCGGTGCCAACCTCAGTTATGGCGAACTTATCCGGCGTATTCAAATGGAACTGAGCGGCCTAGTAAGTGGCCAAGTGCCCCGTTTGGACAATACAGAAGCACAGGATGATGAGCTGCTGTTTCTGCGCAATGTGTTTAGCACGCCCAAACAAGAGTATGAAGTCTTCTTTCGTGCAAAAGCGGGCGGCGAGTGGATCATGAATGCCGGTGCTATTCACGGTATAGTACCCTCGGCTGGCGGGCAAAGGCCACAGGTAAAAATTTTCGGTGCACCAAAACGACTTGTCGAAGTAGTGGAAGTACGGGCCACAGAAAGTGTACTGGATAGCGATAAGTTTTCCGAGGCCGATAAGCAGAACCGCCAGCTGAGTGCTACCATCTTCCAAATGGCTTTCCCAGCCATTTCTATTGATTTTGGGCCAGCATTGCTGAAAGATGATGAGCCAATGAGGAGCCTGCGAAAACACCTCCGCCAAGCCTGGAAGCAGCACAAGCCTAAATTCTTGGCTTGGGCAGCAGCAGGACAAAAACACGATCTGGAAATAAATTTGGTTAAAAACAATGATGGTAGCCAGAGCTACATCCTGACCCACCGGGGAAGCCAAGTACCCTTGTTCGAGCGGCATGATCAGGCTAACGTATTTTTGGGCGACGTGGAAAAAGTGGCCCGTTACCAAACGATTGTCGACGGGAGCAGTCCTGGCAGTGCGTACTCCCGAAGCAATTTTCAGGTAGAGGTAAAAATCTTGGAAGGGATTCCTTTCAACGCCGCAACGCTGCATCAGATTCCGGAGGGACAATACCGTTCCATGCAGCCCAATCCCACTAGTGTTCCATTGATTTTTATAAAAAGCGGTGATAAGTACATACAACCAGCCATTAAAGTCAGAATTAGCTGTCTGGATAATTGGAATAAGTATTTTATCGGTGCACTGTACTGCAATAGTCAGTTCGGCATAAACCCTGATTTTCTACCGGTCCAACCAATTGGTGCTGGCTATACCAATTTTGTCGATTTAAAATTCGTGCAAGGCACACAGACTTGGGATGCGCTCCCGATCGCTATGCACGACAAATGGCATGCGCTGGGCATTCAAGAAATCGAAGACTATTTAATTATCTACATTTCAAGTGCCAAAACCCCATTTAATTTATCAATCTACCGGCAAAGCGACATCCGCTTGGATGTGATGCGGGATGCCAGTTTTACGGAAGATGTTGATATAACAAAAGGGGATTGGTGGACGATAAAAATTCCGATTCGGATAACTAGGCCGTTTTAAACCGACTATAAGGAGAAAGCAAGCGATATAGATACAAAGTG
>JAYUXG010000752.1:0-5997 GCA_043753125.1 Saprospirales bacterium
AAAAGTATGGTTAGGTACTGCGGTCGACACTAGAGCGGAGGCGTTTTATACAAGATCCGGTTGGACCGCTGTGGGCATGGTCAACAAAGGAGAAGTAAAGTTTGAAATGACTTTGGAGGATTGGCAGCGTATGAACCCTACTGCACTATGAGCACGTAAAGACAACCTGCAAACAACCTTACTCATGCCGGATTACGACGAATACGGTATCAGTTACAAAGACCGCAGTGTACTTTCTAATGCGTCTGCGAAATCTCCGCCTGGTGCTTCTGGATGTGAGCATCTATTGGTGTTAGACGGTGTAATATCTGGCACTTGGAAACGGGTTGCAAAAGACAAGACCCTGGATATTGAAACAACTCTTTTTGTCCCCTTGAATAAGGTACAGCAGCAGGCCATCGAAAATGCTGTGAAACGTTATTGCTTGTTTATGCCAGGGTCGGCAGAAAATCATTGGGCGTTCATGCGTGGCGTAGAGACGTAGAAGGTCGTACCTTTGCGCCGATTACAATATCAAAAACAGCACTACCAACACAAAATCATACGATTATGTCCGAAGATAAAAACGATCCGCTACCCAATGAACAGCCTGAAGAGGTGAAAAAGCCGAAAACTCCGGCTCCTAAGAAAAATACTGTACCTTCTTTCAACACCAAAAATAATCGCTCCTTGTCTTCCAAATTTGGCAATTCAAGTGCCAAGGGTGGGGGACAAAAAGGTGGCGGTATGAAAAAGGGAAAGTAATTCTCAAATTCCACTGCTATGCCCAACTTTTGTGTCCTGTTGTCGGCACAGAGCCACTAGCGTTGCTCCTTCACCAACGTGTACCGCAGCTTTCCTATCTTGCCATCGGGGCTGTCCGCCGATGACACTACTTCGTACAATTCCAGCTGATCGCCCTTGAATTTGTAGTGGTAATAAGAAACTTTCGTTTCGTCTGCCCGCTCCCGAACCATTATTTCGTCAAAATCCAACGGACCACCCATAAAATCATAAATCGGCTGATAGGTTTTTTCGGCGCCTAACCCTGTCAATGTCCCGTCGGTTTGGAAGACGAAAGCGGCTTTTGTTTTGGCATCCGTATATTTTCCGGCAAATAGCACTTCGCGCAAAGCAGCATCCGTATCCACTACTTTCTTGTAGGTGTATGTTTTTTTCGAGGTCAGCAAAGTGAACAGCACATCGCCATTGGCAGTTACCGTAAACTCAAACGGTTCGAGGCCCGCTACTTCCTGGCCGGTGTATTTGTTGGTTGCCGGATCAAAACGAAGTCCCGAATCATAGCCGCCCTCGTGTACGGTGTAACCACGCAATTGAGTGGGCGTAAACGAAAACCCGAACAGTGGATAATCGGCTGTTTTGCTGACGGCGTAGGGCGACTTGGTTTGGGCAACAGCTACCAAAAAGTCGTTGATCAGGTAGGTGGCGTTGGAATCGATTTGAGGAGTGGTTACCGTCGCCTGCGGAGTAGTGGTGTTCTGGGTGGACGGGGTGTTTTGGGTACAAGCAGCGGCAAGGAAGGCCAGCAGCCCGGCGAGGAAAATGTTTTTCATTGTTTGATTTGAAAGATAATAATTATTGAATGAGCATTGATAATCAATCATTTACTTATTTTTTAGGCTCATTCATGGTAATACAGTGAATGCCTCCACCCCCAAAATTGACCGACAGCACGTCGATAGGAATGATGGCTTTATCCGGGAAGACCGACTGGAGGATCGCCCGCACGGCTTCATCCCGCTCTTGAATTTTCGCGTCCAGGCCTGCTTTCCAGTAGGTGGGCATCAGTACACAACCATTGGCGACCAAAAAATTCAGGTAGCTGGCAGCGGCTATTACCCGTATGGGTTGTCCGACCGGGAATTGGGAACCATCCTCGTAGTCAAGCGTACTAATGAAATCATAAATACCATCGCCAGGCTCCATCGTGCTGATAATTGGGTAGGGCAGCGGGACGCGCACAATCCGGAACGGTCGACCACTCTGGTCGGTGGCGGCTTGCAGTAGCCGGAAGTTCTCTTCGAGGCGTCGGGAATTTTCCTGTTCCAGCGGATCATCGCTGGCAGTATCGGCCTCGGCCAGGAGGAGGAGGTCAGCAGCGGCAAAGCGTACATATTCATCGGCGTGGCCGTTCGTGGTCACCACGGTATAGATGGGTTGGCCCGATTTATCGCGGAGGGGGCCGACAAAAGTATGATCATCTTCCCGCAGCCCCTGGGGCATCCAGATCACTTTTTTTACGCCCAACATTCGCCGGAACTCCGCTTCGATCTGGGTAGTACTCCATTGGGGGTTGCGATTTTTTTCCACGGATTCGGTCAGGAGAATGGTCCCCTGGCCGTTCACCTCGTGATCACCGCCCTCTGTAATCAGGTCGGAAGACCGCAATGGCACCTTCAGCAGCGCAGCGATGCGTTCGTCTAATTTCTCGTCCAGTGCAGCCACCGGATTACCGGGTAGCGCGTAACCCCAGGCGTTGAAATTAAAGTCTGTAACGTTTAGCTGGCCATTTTCGTTCAGCACAAAAGAGGGACCCATATCGCGCGCCCAAAATTCCCAGTATGGCAAGTCATACAATACCAATTGGCCGCTTTGCAGGGCAGTGGCCGGCAGGAGCGGTTTCACGCGCTGCAACACTGAATCACTGGGTAGTACCAGTTTAACCTTTACGTAGGGCAACAGCACCTGGACCAGGTCTAAGGTTACCTGTTCGTTGGAAAATCCCCGTTTGTGTACGTAATTCGACCACAACAACCACACGGCTTCCGTAGGCTCAAATTCCGCCGGACGACGTACCGTTAGTGGCTCGCCTACTGCGCTCGGACGACAATTGGCAAACAGCAAAAATAAAGCAGTAAAAGTCGAAAGGGATAAGAGGCAAAGAGATCGGGAAGGCGTTGATAGACAAGTCATTATAAGATGAATTTTAGATTTAGGTAAAAGGTGCAGCCTGTCAAAAGTCCTGCCCCGCGCCACCGCCTCCAAATTGCCCGCCCCCGAAAGAGTCTGGTCGTACTGCTGTCGGTACTGCCTGACCAGCAATAGTTTGTTCCACCAGTTGTTGTTCCATTTCTTGCAACAGCGACTTTTCCGAACCCGCAGCATACGTATAAGTATCCTCCTTATTTCGCAGATAACGAATAGAAAAATAAGCGAGCAAGAACAAAAACGCTCCGGCCAAAGCAGCCGCCCAGGATAGTGGCAGAACGTGGAAATAGTAACGAAAAGTAAACACCGCCGCTGCTACGCAGGCCAGCCCGATATCCAGCAGCAAGCGATCCTTATGGCGTAAGCCCAGGAAAATATACAGTACCGGAACCGCAAACGTGAAAGACCAGAAAAACCAGCCCAGCGGTACGCTTTCCAATTGAAAGAACGCTGTGCCCGCTTGCTGCACCACCCAGAAGTTGCCGCTGGCATAAAAGGTAACTAAGGCCAATATTTCTACTACGGCCAATATACCGTACCAGTGTCGGTGCGCAACGGTCTGCTGTCCGCGCCGGGCAAACCAGTAGGCTCCTGCCGCAAACAGCATTCCTGAAAACGGCAGGATGTAGAGGGCAAGCCTTGGTATTTCCTTCACCGTGAGCAGTACAATGAGCAGAGAGCAGATAAAAGCCGCCACCGCTAGCAAACGGTCCAAATAGCGAACGCTGCCTATTACCAGAAAAGGCCAGGCGACGCAGCAGTAGGCCAATTCGCTTGAATTGTCAGGCATCAAGGCGCATATCCCGGCAATCAAGGCACCTACCCCAACATACAGCAGCATATCGTCGATGCCACTACCATAGTGCCGGGCTGGAATAGTCCATTTTTCTAATAAAGCAATACAAACTACCCCTGAAAAGAGGCTGAATAGCGCAAAGCCAGTCGCTTCGTCTGGCTCGACAACCATTGCCACCAAGCCCATCGCCGAAAACAATAAGATAGAGCAAAAAATAGCCAGTCCAATGCGAACAAACAAATTAGGCGAATAGAAATTCGTTGGATAAGCATCTTGGATGGCTTTCCATTGGCTGCCGGACAGTAGCCCCTCGCTTTGCCAGCCTTTGGCCGCCTCTTTGGCGATAAGGGCATCTAGAGAAGCAGTTGAATAAGCAATCATAGCGCATCGGTTTTAAAGAATCGCTTATAATTTCGTAGAAACATGATAATCATCATGCAAGACAGAATAAAATACAACAGGTAAAAAGTTACGTCCAAATCCGGCAGCGTATGGAATAACATATAAGTGATTCCTATGTACCCATAAAGCAGGGCCAACAGCAGAAAATAAAACGATTCGTTCTTACGGGCGTACCACACGCAAAAACCGCAGGCCAGCATCAGCAACGGAAAGTAAATCGCCGACATTTCCAGCATCATCATGCCGGCCAAGGAGCCGACTATCAGGATGTGGACGCCAAAATTCAGATACGTGAGCGAAAAATGCTTTTTCACCTGGTAGCGTTCGCTTAAAAAAGTTACCGCCAGCAGCAGTGTACCCAAGGCAATGCCTGTGTTGATCACCTTGCTACTATTAAAATCATTGTTGGTCAGTAAGTCGTTCATGGTCACCGTCACACCCAACCACGAGGCGAGTGCGGTGATGCCCATAGTCAGTATGCCCCGGTTGTCGAAGCGATAGGCCACTATAAAAAACAAGACCATCGGTATGAACGTCGCCAAACCATAGCGCGTCCCAAAAATCTGGTATTGGTACTGCCAATAGCCTTCCATCAGTAGAAAAGTGAGGCAGCCCAACAACAAAATGTAGTCGTAATATGGCGTAGGGCTTTCCACCTCCTCCAACGAAAAGGGTCGCCGGTGCCGGATGGCATACCAGAAACACCCGGCACTGATGATCCCAATCAACACGATAATGACTGCATGGCCGATGCTATCGATGTTTTCATAGATAATGAAGCCCAACCCCACGTTGAGCAGCACCACGCCGAGATAGAGCAGTGATTTCAGTTCCCAATGCAATGAAAAAGGTTGGCCAAGGCTGAAACGCTCGATTCGTTCCGCGTTTTCCGGGGCGATCAGCCCCTTTTGCAACCAATCGCCGAGTATTTTTTGCCGCATGGTTTTGCGTTTTTTTGCCGGTCAAGGTAGGGCGATTATTTCAATTTATTCCTCGCATTCGCTCCGCTCAAAATCCCCGTACCTTGCCCGCTTTACCGCACACCATGTCCCTATTGCCCATTTTGGTCATCAAATTTGGCACTGGCTCCATCACCCTGCCCGATGGGGAGCCGGAAGAAGCCGTCATCCGGGAGATTGCCCGGCAAGTGGCTGCGCTCCAGGGTCGCTATCGCATCGTGTTGGTATCGTCGGGCGCGGTGGGGGCGGGCAAACGCCGCTTCCCGGACTATCGCGGCACCCTGACCGAGCGCAAGGCCGCCGCCGCCGTGGGCAATCCGCTGCTGCTGCAACTGTACGCCCGGCACTTCGAGCCTTTCGGCATCACCATTGCCCAAAGCCTCTGTGAACGCCACCACTTTGCCCACCGACAGCAGTTTTTGCAATTGAAAGAAACCTACGGTACGCTTTGGCAAAATGGTATTATCCCGATTGCCAACGAGAACGACGTGGTGAGCAATCTGGAACTGAAATTTTCGGACAATGATGAGCTGGCTACCCTGATTGCCACGGGCTTTGGGGCCACCGATCTGCTCATCAGCACCTCCGTCGGCGGGCTGCTCGACCGCTCCGGCCAGATCATTCCGCAAGTCGAAACCATTGACGCGGGCATCCTTGGCTTGGTCAGCAGCGAAAAATCGGCCCTCGGCCTCGGTGGAATGCTCTCTAAGCTCACCTACACCCGCTTAGCCACGCGTATGGGCATCCGCACCATTTTCTTCGATGTACGCACCCCGGACGGTATTTTGCGGGCCTTGCGGGCCGAGGTGGGCACCGTGTTCCAACCCCAACCCGTCACCACGCTCAATGCCCGCCGCAAGTGGCTTGGCAGCGGTAGCCTGATCGTCGGCCGACTCACCCTCGACCCCGGCG
>JAYUXG010000753.1:0-2417 GCA_043753125.1 Saprospirales bacterium
AACCCGGTTGGGAAAAGTCTCCACCGGGCTGTCCACAAGCCTGACAAATTTCACATAAACACAGTCCCGAATGTCTGCAACCGCTGCACCTGTTCAGGAAAGCACTGCCCACAGCAAAGTTCACAACATCCTTATCTCACAACCCACGCCCGTCCAACGCGCTGCTTACGACGACCTGGAAAAAAAATTTGACGTTCGCATCGATTTTGTGCCTTTCGTGACCGTGGAGGGCCTGACCGAGAAAGAATACCGCAAAAACCGCGTGTACCCCAATGAGTACACCGCCATCGTGTTTCCCAGCAAAAACGCAGTGGACCACTTTTTCCGGCTGTGCGGCGAACTGCGCCTCAAAATGTCGGAGGACACGAAGTACTTCTGTGCCACGGAGGCCATCGGCAACTACTTGCAGAAGTTCATCATGTTCCGCAAGCGTAAGGTCTTCCACGGCACCAAGACCGTGCTCGAACTGAAATCCTATGTGTTGCGCAACAAAGAGGAAAAGTTCTTTTTGCCGTGCAGCGACCAGGGCAACCCGGAGGTGACACGCTTCTTCAAGGACTTGAAGGTGCCGATCCAGGAGGCCGTGATGTACCGCACGGTGAACAACAACATCCTGGAATTGAAGGACATCAAGTACGACATCATCGCCTTTTTCTCGGCCCTGGAGATTAAGTCTATGTTCGACCAGTTCCCGGATTTCCGGCAGGAGGACCGCCGCATCTGCGTGTTCGGCACTTCGGCCCAAAAAGCCGTGACCGAGCGGGGGATGACCGTGCAGATTCAGGCCGGCACACCGGAGGCACCGTCTATTGCGGTGGCCTTGGAGAGTTATTTGAAGACTTCCAATAAGAATTAGTGGTTGGTGGTTTTTTAGCTATGCAATGGCCCTACCGTGTTTTGCGCGGTAGGGCCGTTTTTTTAGGAAAGAAACGCTGCTATAAGGACGTAATTAAGGTTAATTTTTTTTCATCTGTGTTTTTTCATCTCAAATACCCGACTACCTTTGACCAATACTTTCCCTACTAGTTGTGTACATGGGAAAGACTGATCGCGATCATTACCCTTTTATTTAAAGGGTGGTGGTGGAGACACGTGTTTTGCTTCGGCGGGGGCTGAAATCTTCATCCAAGCCAAGTACCTGCCCATCACCGTCCACTACGACACGGCCTTGGTCAACAGTAGTTTTTGTCATCGCAACATGATTCTGTCGCCGGACTGGTTCATTTTCCTGATGCAGTACTGGTGGGATGCCCGCGAGTATTATTGCATGACCCATACTGATATGGTGGTAGACACCTTCACGCACCCGGGGGCGATGTATCCGGGCGACTCCTGGCTCACCCGTCCGTTCGAAGTAGAGGGCAAAGGCGTGAAAGAGCTGCCGGGCTACTTTTGGGTCGTCAATTACTTTGGTATTTGTCAGGATATGGTGGACACCAAGGTGCCGACTGTGGCTTCCACCTCCATCACCTTGTCCCCAAATCCGGTCAGCAATATACTCCGGGTGGGTTGGTCGGAGACGTTTTCCGGTGGATTGGAGGTATTTGGTTGTGCTGGTAATCAGGTGTTGCTCCGCCAAGCGGTACGACAGTCTACCATGACTGAGATAGACGTTGGCCAGTTGCCGGGCGGACTTTATTTCTTGTCTGCTATCGCGGCCAATGGGCAACGTAGGGTACAGTCGTTTGTGGTGTTGCGGTAATTCAATAGAGTTAGAAAATCTAGAAAGCCGGTCGGGAGCATTCCTGACCGGCTTTCTATCATTCATAGGTACCTTACAGTTATTTTTCCAAAAACAAAACCCATCCCTTCCCTACCTTTGGCCATCCGATCCTCCCCGAGCCATCGTATTGCCAATGCCAACGAACAACAATCCAGCGGGAGAAACTACGGATAAACGCCCGCAACAACCAACTCCAAACGCTCCATTACGCGATCCAAATCGTTAAAACCCAATATTTTGATGGTGCCTGCACCAATGGAAGTTTTTGGAAATATTAAGCCGCGCTCAGTTTCAAAATGTTCAAACCAATCGTGTTGGCGTGGATTGAAAAAACGCACGAAAGCATCTTCGTCTCCTTCCAGAATGGTTCCAATGTCACTACCTTTATTGGAATTGCAAATGGGACAAGCATAAGCAAGGTTGGCGGCGGTAGTTTTGCCGCCGTGCTTAAGGCTGATGATGTGTTCAAAGTGAAATTTCACCAGAGCAGCAATTTCTGGCAAGCGGCAGTACTCGCAACGGTAGTTGGCACGTTCGGCGGTTATTCTTTGCAGCGCAACAGAGATGTAACGGCTCATTAAGCAGGCTGTTTGGCTAGCAATTGCAAGGCTCGTGCCTTCGACAACCGCACAATATGCTCAAACAGGAAATATTTTTCCAATTCTTGCGCCTCTGCTGTAGTGATTTGACCCTC
>JAYUXG010000754.1:0-5995 GCA_043753125.1 Saprospirales bacterium
CTGGTCACTGACCTGGCCTGGGAAAAGGACTTTGACACCGGGCGATACAGCTTTCAGGAAGTGCCGGGCAGCGAGCGCGAACTGCCCTGTGATCTGGCATTGATCGCTATTGGTTATCAAGGAGCGATGCCCGGCCCCATGTGGGCGCAACTGGGCTTGTTGCTGGATACCCGGGGCTTGATCGCTACCGAAAATTACCACACCGATCAGCCGCGCGTTTTTGTGGCGGGCGATGTGCGGCGTGGCCAATCACTGGTGGTCTGGGCCATTGCCGAGGGGCGAGCGGCGGCGGAAGAGGTGCATCGGGCAATGATTGATAAAAAGGGTTAATGGGGGGGGTATAAATCGCACTGTACTCTATGGCATCAACCTTATCAACTTTCATCCACTCTTCCTATTTCGGTTTCACCATTCCCTTCAACGTCACCGATGTCTCGTTCGGGTAGGTATTGGCCGTTACCTTGATCATTTTTCTTTGTTGATTTGGTTTCCCCTCGGTATTGAACTTGGCGGAAATCTCGCCAGTGCCGCCGGGCGGAATGGGTTCTTCCGGCCACTTCGGCACGGTGCAGCCGCAGGAGGAGCGCGCGCCGGAAATGATCAGTGGCACCTTGCCAGTATTGGTAAACTGGAAACTATGTTCTACCACGTTGCCTTCCTCGGTCTCGCCAAAATCGAACTCCTGCTCCGCGTAAGCAATGCGGGCGAGTTGATTGGTATCGGTCGGGTAGTCGGCGGTAGCGGGGTTGCGTACCATGCTGGCGTTGGGACCGTCGCTGCGGATTTCTTGCACGCCGGAGTCGTTTTTGCAGGCGGCTAACCATAGTAGAAGACAGGCGATTAAAAGGGTAAGTTTCATAGTGCTACTGGTTTTTTAATTCTTTTTCGACTTGTTGGACGTACTCTATGGTTGCATCAAAATCTTCTGCAATTTCTTCTATAGTTAATTTTCCTCTCTTTAAAGCCTTTTTTATACCTTCCTCTTTTACCTCTTTTGTAGTATCTATTTTAATATAAGCCACCGCTTCTTTACGCATTTCCTCGATTTTAGCATCCGCTATTTCTTCGGGGGCGATGTTATCCGTTTCGGCCAATTGCGCTGCCCTGACAATGGCAGGCTTTTGCGTATTTATTTGTGGATTACCTGGATTGTTTTTTGATTCGGTGATTAACTTTAGCCAGTCGCCAATGGCCGGGGGCGTCTCCGCTGTACTATTGGTAGTGTTAAGGATAACCAATTTGTGGTTGTACATCTCGCGCACCTCGCCACCTACGGTCCGGGGGCTAATGTCGGTTATCAAAATGTCGTCTTTGATCAGTTTGCCCTCTTTGTCTTTGATCCGATAAGCCGAAGTGACTACGACGATCATATACACTTCTCTGGCATAGGCGTAAGTTCTGCTGTTGCGCTGCACATCGGCCAGGTTGCTCGTAAAGTAATGTGTAAAACGATCGTAGGTATAGTCGTAGTCCACTTTTTGGATTTCCACGATCGTTCTATTTTGGATGTCTTCGGCAAACAAGTCCATGCGAAACTTGATCGGGCTGACTTTGCTGGGCAGCATTTTTTCGGTTTCTACCTTGTCGATGTGCATCTCAATACCCAGCACGTCCTTTACGAATGCCTTGAACACCGCTACATCGGTAAAGACTTTTTTAAAATAGACCTCGTTGTCCAGATTCGCCAGCATACGTTGATTCTATATTTGATTGGTTTTTGAAGCGCAAAGGTATATAAAACCCCAATCACTGCTTACCCATCCCCTCCAACAACAAGTACCGCGCCCGCCCGGTCTCTACTTCTACCCGCGTATGCACATCAATAACCATCACCGGCGCAGGCCCGCCGCTTTTAACCACCGGCCAGGCAGGCACCCCTAGTCCGTTCGGGTCACCCGTTTTTATAAAATTGACAAAATAGGTCTGCATGATGTCGGACACTTTATAATCTTCGGGCTGCCAATCGAAGACCCGGTTGGTGGGCAGGTTGCCCAAAGCATATTCAATTTCCGCCGAATGCACCGCGCCAGGTGGAACCGGGGCTTTCTTAGCGGTTGAATCTTTGATAATCCCTCCAGCCAAGCCCACCACGGCGTTGCCCATTTCGGAACGCATGGCTGGTCGTGGACGGGCGTACAGATAGCGATAGACGGGCTGGCCGCCCGTTTTTGCTTGCAGATCGGACCACCGCCAGGTACTAAAACCGATAAATCGGTCGCTGGCCAGATCAGTGGCGGCTTGCATAACTTCCTGATCGGAAGCAGGGTGATATACTTTCAATACTTCCGCCGCCTGATCAGGATATAATTTCTGCACGGCCTTGGTAAAGTTTTCTGTGGTGGGCGCGTCTGCTCCAAGAATGGCCCGATAATTCGACTCTTCCGAATTCCAGCCGACCAATAAGGGTACTTTGGCCTGTTGACCGGCCGCATACATAGCCACTGGTTGTCGTGGAAAGAAATAGCCGTCCACAGTCACTCGAAAAAGCTCCCATTCCCGATTGGCACCAATCTCCAAGAGTCGGGTGGCCGGTAGTTGACGCAGTTCCGCCAGGGATTTGGTGTCCGCCAGTTCCGCGAATTTCAGCCCATTCTGCTCGCCTTCCGCCAGCGAAATAATGGGCAGCGTACCCATTGCGGAACCACTTTCGCCAATGGCACCGGCGATCAGGCTTTTGGACAGAGGCGACACCATTTGCGCATTCACGGACATGGAACCGGCCGACTCCCCGGCGATAATAACCCGTTTGGGATCGCCCCCAAAAGCAGCAACGTTCTGCCGGACCCATTGCAAGGCGGCGGCTTGGTCCAGTAGGCCGTAATTGCCGGAGGCGTGATGAGGCGACTCTTTGGTGAGTTCCGGATGAGCCATAAAGCCAAAGATATTGAGCCGATAATTTACGGTGATGGTCACTATGCCTTTACGGGCCATACTCTCGCCGTCGTAACGAAGTTCGGAGCCGTCGCCGGCCATCAATCCACCTCCATAAAAGTAAACCAGTACCGAAAGCTGCTCCTTGGCGGAACGGGCCGGTGTCCACACGTTCAGGTAGAGACAGTCCTCGCTGATGCCATCGGAGCGGAAACTCATATCGCCAAATAAAGGCCGTTGCATGGCCCGAGGACCAAACTTCTTGGCTTGGCGCACGCCCGTCCAGTTCTTGACCGGCTGTGGCTTCCGCCAACGCAAATCGCCCGTGGGCGGGGCGGCGAAAGGAACGCCTTTAAAGCTGCGTATCCCGCAATCCTCTATCCCTTCCAAAATGCCGTTGGCGGTTTTGATCTGGGGCAGGTTGGTTTCCGGAGAGGATTGGCTAAAGACGGCGGGCGTTAGATGAACAGCCAGCAGAAAAAGCATGATTTTTCGCATAAAAAATAGGTTTTAAAAAAGGCAAGATAGTTCTATCGCCGAAACTCCCCCTCTTTGCCGGCCACAATTCCCATTTGTGGCGCACCCGTCGCCGAGGCCTTAATCGTCAAAAAATCAGGCACCACATAGGCTGACAGCGGAATGCGTTTGCCAGCCTCCACGTACTGCTGCAAGAACGTCGGCGCATCGTCGCCCAGGTACTCGCCCAAGGCATCCACAAAGAAGTCGTAGTGGTCCACCAGGGTCCGGTCATGGCCGTAGGTGTAGTCCAGCAGATCGGCCATTAGATTATGCAGAGTTTTATTATTGTCGCTCTGCTTACGGATGCGGGCATCCAGATAAAAAGCCAGGATGCAGCCCCGGCGGTAAGGCACGTTTTCGCAGGTTTCATTGCTAAAGTAGTTTTTTTCTACTTCTAAATTGGACATTTCCCCGCAGGGGTCAGCATAGTGGGCGGCCAGAAAGTCGCTGTTCAGTTCCTTCAAAAAGACGGGCGTGGTAATAAAACCGGTTTTCCAACGGTTGCGCAGAGCGTAATAGTCGGTAAAGCCCTCGGCCAGCCAACGCATACTGGTGGTTTCGTTGCCAGGGCCGACGTTCAGTTTGCCGCCGATCCAATCGTGCATCATTTCGTGGTGGAAGAGGTTGATGAGCGGGTCGAGGGTGCAGTCGTCGCTGGCCAGCACAATGAACGACTGATAGCCACCATAGCCGAGGCATTGGCCGGTGCGGGCGCGGCCCACCATACGCTGGCCCTTGGGCAGCACAAACGGAATCATGGTGACGGAGTAGAATGGGATGTCCAGGTCGTCCCAAGTAGTGCGCTGACTCTCCACGGTTTTCTGGATAATATCGAATAGGGTCTGGTCGTCGAATACCCATTTTCCACGGATGGCAAAGGCAATGGGCTTGCCGTGCGCCTGGCCACGATGAATGCGAAAATCGCCAGCCACCCAGTTGGTGCGCAGCCAATCGCTGTTGCTGGATTGAAACTGCTGTTCGGTCTGGCCCGTCGCGAAGCTGTTCTGGATCTGCCAGCCTTTGGGCAGGCCTTTCCAGCTCACACCCACGTCGAAAAGGCGGTAATGACGCGGCACCAGAAACAAGCATTCGCCCGGCACGTGGATGTAGTCGGCCAAGAGAATAGGGCTGCACGAGGTCTCCACCGTCACTTGTTCACCGGGGAAGTTCTGGATCAGTTCGTAGTGCAGCTGCACCGGGCCTTCCTTGCCTTTTGGGGTAAACACCGACAGCGTATTGCCCTCCAGCCGACAGGTCGCTCCTTTTGCCTCAAATTTCCGGTAACAATCCAGTAAGCCACTCGACCAGTTGATCTGCTCCGGGAGCACGAAGCGTGTGGTGCCGCTGGTAGAGGGGTAAAAATCGACGGTGACATCAAGTTTGAGTTTGCCACCGGTCTGGGCCTTTTCAAAGAGGATGTTGTAGTGCAGGGTCTGGGCAGAAAGCAGGAAGCCAAAGCAAAGCAGGAGTAGAAGCAGATGGATACGCATGGGGAGAGTGATTTTGGCTGGCTAATATAGGGGAGAATCCTGACAGAGGCGATACAAAGAGTTTTTTGCCGAAAATCACCTTGCCCTGCCTGCTCCATCCTTTTTGCCAACTTGCACGATTAGTAGCTATTGGGTCTGGCGAGGCACTGCTACGAGTGCCTCCAATGGCGACCCCGAAAGGGTCGGATATGAATAGCCCCCAGTGAAACTGGGGTAAAAGGACAACGGTGGAACAACCCTGGAAGGGTTGAACAGGACGCTACGAATCAGTTGGGTACGTCTACTCCAGATATTTTTTGTCGAATTCCACCCTGTGTTCCCCTAATAACTCTATCAATTCCTCCTGGAAGGTTTTGTTTTTGTGATGATCTTCTTGATTTTTAACGTAATTCTATCAAATTGTCTTTCGCTTCAACGGAATATGTAAATGCCGAGTAGCCATCTTACCACCCATTAAAATCTTGAAACAGGGCTTTCTCTTTGATAAAACTGCTACTTCCCAATTTTATGTCTTTGACCAGCGTAGCCAAAGCCACGCTGGAATGAAGGCTGGCAACAATATGAATATGGTCTTCCACGCCATTTATTCGGTGCAAATGGCAATTCTTGTTTTTCAAAATGCCCCATATATATTTGAATAGTTCCGGGCGTTTTTTTTGGTGCAGGGTCTTTTCTCGGTATTTCGTGCTGAAAACGATTTGATACAGGGTCTGGGTGTAGGTGCTCATGGTATCGGCGGTTCAACCCCCGTTCGGGGTTGTCTTGATAATGTCTTGCGGTCTCCGTATTTCATACAGGGCTATTCATATTCGACCCTTTCAGGGTCCACCCTACGATTAGATTTCAGTAAAAAAGGAATATGAGCCGACAACTTAGGTAATAAAGGTCCTGCTAACTTATTATTCCTGTTTTTCAGTCGGTTTCTGTGCCTTTACCTGGCAAGGCCATCGTATTGCCTACAATTGTACTACAGCCCCGAAGGGGTTGAATAAGAATATTCTCTAGTAAAACCGGGGAATAAAAAGTCATCCGTGCAACAACTCTGGCAGGCTTGAACCACTACACCCAACTCACCAAACTTCCTTCCACGCCAAACTTCACCTCCAGAATATTGG
>JAYUXG010000755.1:0-2416 GCA_043753125.1 Saprospirales bacterium
AGAAATAGTCCCGGCCAGGACGCTCGAAGATGCCCGGCAGCATATCCAAAAGATCAATGCTGGCATTGCGGACGGGGCCTCGGTTTTCTGGGGCATTACGCTGAAAAATAGTCCGGCCCTCATCGGCACGATCTGTTTGTGGAATATTTCGGTGGAGAAATCCGCCGCAGAGCTCGGGTATATGCTACACCCTGATTTTCAGGGAAAGGGGTATATGCAGGAAGCGTTGGTCAGCGTGGTGGCGTATGGTTTTGAAATAATGCAAGCTAATTTGATGGAGGCTTTTTCGCACCCAAAGAATGGCCCCTCCATCCGGCTGCTGGAAAGGAATGGCTTTGTGTGCACCGGGGAAGTGGATGGGTATGCGGTATTTAGGCAACACTGCGGTGTACGCTAATTTTTGTCATTCTGTCGGAATCCGTCCGCGCTACGGTATGCGCCGTGAGGTGTTCCGCGACGTGGACGGATTCCGACAGAATGACAAATGAAACGTGTTCTAATTCTTCCTAAAAGCCGACCAAATGGCGGATATGGCGTTCTGGTTGGAGCGGTTGCAAGGTGGTGAGTGAGGGTAAAAGGTTGGAATTCGCACTCTTATGCAAGAACACCGCAACATTTATATCTGTAAGCCATACATGGATTAGTCCATAAATACCTCGGTGAGATCAACCGCCAAATTCGGAATAATGGGCGTGGTCAGAATATCTCCTTCTACCGCTGGTGGCAGACCAATATATTTACCTTGCTCGTTGCGCTTCCAAACTTGTACGGTGTTTTCTACAGGCGATATGATCCAATATTCAAGTACGCCGGCCTCCTGGTAGATGTCGAACTTATCCCGCATCTCGGTTCGACTATTGCCTGGTGAAATGATTTCGACGATCATATCTGGCGCACCGAGGCAGCCCCGGTCGTCTAATTTGGCGGGATCGCAAATTACACAGAGATCGGGCTGTAAAACAGTGGTGACTTCTTTGTTTTGTATTTGATCGAAACGCGTAAAACGAACATCGAAAGGTGCAATATACACTTTGCAGGGGCTTTTCCACAGGGCATTCGCCATGCTGCGGTACATATTACCGGCAATACTCTGATGTTTACGCGAAGGAGCAGCCATCTGACGGATGCGACCACGCAGCAACTCGACACGCTCCTCAAACTGCCAGAGCAAATAATCGGCATAGGTGTAAGAGCCGTTTGGATCAAGTTGAGCAAGCGATGTAATCATGATGGACACAAGTTTTCTCTGTTGCGGGTACAAAGATAACCATTTCTTGTCCGCTCGCAGGTTGCGCCTCGTATGATCCGATTGCGCGGGATTTGCCACCCCGCAGACAACCGTGAGTCTTCTTCCATCTTGTAACACACATGAGCCGACCCAAAGCGTTCAAGACGGCTCATGTTCGTCCACCGTTGTACCAAATAATTAGATTCCCCACCAATCGTCGGCTTTTGGTAAAATAATTGCAAAAAACATAATGAAACAATGCGATATTTACCTTTGTGGTACCCTACCGAGCCTTTTCTCTTTTCATCGTCTAACCGGCAATTTTCATGCGTTGTTTTCTACTGTCTTTACTATTGGCCGCTACGTGCGGCCTCTTCGCCCAAAATACCAATGCCACTTTTGTCTCTACGTATACCTATCCCGGTCAGCAATTATCCAACATTTGGGGCTACGCCGCCGGGGGCAAGGAATACGCTTTGGTGGGTGCCAAAAATGGCCTGAGCATAGTTGATGCCACCAATGCGGCTGCCCCGGTGGAGCTCATCCAAATACCTGGCCCCTCTAGCAGCTGGCGCGAGATAAAAACCTATTTGCACTACGCCTACGTGGTATCCGAGCACGGTGCCGGGGTACAGATTGTGGACTTGTCCAACCTGCCGGACACCAATCTGGTGCGCCACAGTTACTTCGGCGATGGTGCCCTCAACGGCACGATGACGCGGGCCCATGCCCTGCATATTGACGAAACCAAAGGCTATCTCTATGTGTACGGCAGCCAGCAGTTTTCTGGAAAACCGCTGGTTTTCAACCTCAATGTTGATCCTTACAATCCGACCTACGTCAACTACGTCGATTTCATCGGCTACGTGCACGATGGTTACGTGGACAACGATAGGCTGTACTCCGGGCACATTTATGCGGGGATGTTCTCCGTTGTCGATATGAGCAACAAAAACAACCCGGTATTGCTGGCTTCGCAGCCTACCCCGGGGGCTTTCACGCACAACACTTGGGTATCGGGCAACACGGTGTTTGCCACCGACGAAATGTCCAATTCCTACCTGACTGCTTACGATATCAGCAATCTGAACAACATTACGTTGCTGGACAAAATTCAAAGTAATGCCGGCTCCGGCTCCAGCGTCCACAATACCTACATCCACAATGACTTTGCCATTACCTCCTGGT
>JAYUXG010000756.1:0-5990 GCA_043753125.1 Saprospirales bacterium
CCGATTTTCGGGGTGGCCCTGCCTGTTTATGATTAGGAACGGAGGATGTTTCTTCAACAATACCTTTTTTTCTCCTAGGTCAGCTGCACATACTTTCCCAACACCCACTTATTCACTCCGATGCGGTGCCAACCATCCCGGCTGGTCTCAAACACTGTGACGCTGGTACCTTGTTTTAACTCCGCTACTTTGGCATTGGCGGTGGAAGGGCCACTACGTACGTTTACTGTTGGCGTGTTAGATACCTTTCCGGGTCGGCTGTTGGCGACGGCAGCCGGGGTGGTGGCTGAAGCCAGCACTTGGATATAATCGGCGTTGACGAACTGACCTGCCGCGATCTGCCACCAATCGCCGGTCCTGCCCAGCAAATTCACCACGTCGCCCTGATGCAACTCTGCCACTTTGGTGTTGGCAGTGCTGGGTCCATTGCGGACGTTCAAAAATTTCGACACTACTTTGCCACGTTTGGTCGCCGCAGTAGGAGTGGGGGCAGTAATAATTGGGGCCGTGCCACTACCAGTGGTGGTAGTGGTAGTGGTCGTGCTGCCCCCGGCAAGGCGTTCGGCGGCCTGTACGGCCCGCAGCGCGTTGATGCGCCCATAGCCCAAACGGTCGGAATGGCCGGTGGCATCGTAGCCGCCTACAATCCGATCGTTGGTCTGCTGAAAAATGCTTTTGATTTGGCCAACCGTCAGGTTGGGATTGGCGGTGAGCATTAGCGCACAGATGCCTGCTGCTAAAGGAGTCGCGCTGGAAGTGCCGCCGAAGCCACTGGTATAATTCAGGGCCAGCGACTTGCCATCGCCACCCACCTCCACGGTAGCCGTGGTGATGCCCACGCCATTGTTGCCATTGGTAGGGGCGCACAAAAAAGTGTTGGGCCCATAGAAAGAATAGCTCGAAAATTCGTCCAGGCTATTGGAAGCGGTTACGCAGATCACATCGGGGTGGGTCGCAAAATCGCTGATGGGACGGGGTTGATTGTTGGAAGCGGGATTCGCGTTGCCGGCGGCAATAAAAATCGGCACGCCTTTGCCGCCGCGCCCATCCTTGGCCACCTTGCGGATGGTATTGAACACCCAGGTGGAGAGCGGCACCGGCTTGGGAAAGCCCAGGCTGCACGAAATAATATCTGCCCCGTTCATTTGCGCGTGTTCAAAGGCCTTGACAATGGCGTCGTCGCTCAAAATATCGAGTTTGATCGGAATGAAACGCGCGTTGGGTGTCGCACCCAGTACGCCCAGTACGTCCCGCGCGCCCAAGGCCACGGCGGCGCAGGAAGTGCCGTGATCGAACACCCCCCAGCTGCCATTGCTGGCCTGGAACCACGGCGACACGTCGGAGGTGCGGTTGGCGGCATTGAAAGCATTGCGGATTTTGGTGCCATCACCACGCAGCTGCGGATGGTCAAGGGCAAAGCCAGTATCAATCACCGCGATTTTGAGGTTTCTGTTGCCAAAGCTACGCAGGTAGTTCCAGGCCTCCTTCACTTTGGCATCGGCCCCGCGCTTGAAGTGGGCTGGCCCAAACACCGCGTTGGGAATGTCGATGATCGGGATTTGGCCACCCGTATTTTCCAAATGCCACTGGCTGCCGATGAAACGGCCGGAGGGTGGCGCGAAATCGTCGTCGCGGGTGGCGGGACGGGTGATGAATTCCGGCTCCGCCACCCGCACGATGCGTTCTTTTTGCAACAGGACAGCGCACTTAATCGGGTTGGGCGATTCCGGGGTCACACTCACCCGATAGGCATCGTAGCCGATGCGTTCGCGGATGTTGAGGTGCAGGTCATCCAGTAAGGTCCGTTCCTGGTCGTCGAGGGTGTCAGATTTGAACTCGATGTACAGGTAGCCAGTGGGTACAAAAGCGGAGTCCTCGTCGCCCTCGATCAACCAGACGTGGGTGCCAACGGAGACTTCGGGCTTGGCACGCAGTTCGTTGAGTTTGGTATCCACACCGCGCTTCAGGTCCAATATCTCAAAGTCGCGCATCAGATCGACGGCTTTGGCAGCACTTGCCCCGCGTTTGCTGGCCGTGGGCTGCATTCCCGGCGTGTAGCGCACGGCGGCTTGGGTCTTGCTTTTGGTGAAACTGACCTCTTTACCGCCGTAGGTGAAGGTCGCCTTGTTGGTGTTGATGCTTGCCATGGTGCGTTAGGTGGATATCGATGAAAAACAGGGCAAAAATACCTTCGTTTCCACTATTTGCCCCGCAATTCCCGCCGCAATATCTTCCCTACATTCGTTTTTGGCAAGTCTGCCCGAAACTCCACTTGCTTCGGCACCTTGTACCCGGTCAGGTTTTGGCGGCAATGCGCGATCACCTCCTCGGCACCCAGCGTCGGGTCTTTTTTGACGATAAATACCTTGACCACTTCGCCTGATTTTTCGTCCGGAATGCCGACGGCCACCGATTCCAGTATTTTCGGATGCATGGCCAATACCTCTTCGATCTCATTGGGGTACACATTGAAGCCCGATACCAAGATCATGTCCTTTTTCCGGTCTACAATCTGGAAATAGCCGTCGGGGTGCATGAAGCCCATATCGCCGGTACACAGCCAACCGTCCTTGAACGTAGCAGCGGTCTCTTCCGGGCGTTGCCAGTACCCCTTCATCACCTGTGGCCCTTTAGCCTGTATTTCACCTACGTGGTCATTTCCGGCGGGCAGGACCTGTCCCTGTTCGTCCGCGATGCGCACATCGGTGGAAGGCATGGGCATCCCAATGGTGCCGAGGCGCATGGTGCTGTCCACGGGATTGACACTGATGACCGGGCTGGACTCCGTCATACCGTAGCCCTCGGTGAGCTGGCAGCCGGTCACTTGTTGCCAGCGTTCGGCCACGGCGCGTTGTACGGCCATGCCACCCCCAACGGTAGCCTTCAGGCTGCTGAAGTCGAGTGTGGCAAACTGCGGGTGGTGTAGCAGGGCATTGAACAAGGTATTGATGCCGGTCACGATGTTGGGTTGGTGCTTACCCCAGTCCTTGATCAATGCGGGCAAGTCGCGGGCATTAACAATTAAAATATTGACTCCACCAACACTCATAAAGGCCAGGCAATTGACGGTAAAGGCAAAAATATGATACAATGGCAGCGGGCAGAGGGCTACCACTTGGCCGGGCGGCAACACCGGGGCCAACCAGGCCCGGATTTGCATCATGTTGGCCAGCAGGTTGCGATTGGTCAACATGGCACCTTTAGAGACGCCGGTAGTGCCGCCCGTATACTGTAAGATGATCGTATCATCCAGTCCCGACTGCAAAGGCTTGAGCGTGAACTTGCGCCCTTGGACAATGGCCTCTCCAAAGTCTACCGTATTGGGGATGCTGAACTTGGGGACCAGTTTCTTAATGTGGCGCACCACGAAGTTGATGATCCAGCCCTTAAAACCGAGCATCGCCCCGATGTTGGTCACGATCACCGTTTTGATCGCCGTCTCGGCCAGCACCTGTTGCAAATTGCTGGCAAAGTTCTCGGCGATGATAATTGCTTTGACCCCGGAATCGGTGAACTGGTGTTTCATCTCCCGAGGGGTGTAGAGCGGGTTGGTGTTGACCAAAATCAGCCCGGCCCGCAAGGCCCCGAACAAGGCAATGGGGTACTGTGGCAGGTTGGGCATCATCAGGGCAATACGGTCGCCCGGCTCCAGCCCGCGCGACTGAAGATAGGCCCCAAACTGGGTGCTCAATCGGTCTATTTCCCCAAAAGAAAAGGTTTTGCCCATGAATATGAAGGCGGGGGAGTCGCGGTATTTCTCGAAAGTCTCCTCCAGCATATTCAGCAGAGAGGTATACTGGGTGGGATCAATGTTGGCGGGTACACCGGCCGGGTAGTGTTGGAGCCAGGGTTTTTCCGTCTTTTGGGCGGGATTGGTCATATTTTCCATAAAGAGTTGCTTTTTTACTTTGGAAAAGTACGCAGTTTTCAAAATTCGGTTGCGTAGATTTTATTCCGGCAAAATTTTCAATAGAAAAATCGGCTCCAAAGCAAGTGGGCGCGTGGCAGGGTCCAGGAAGGCCACTCGCAACAGCGTCACTTGAAAGTGAAAAAACGATGCTACCGGGCTACAGGGCAGCCCGGCGCGCCGGAGTTGTTTGTAGCCATATTTGTCGGTGTACACCCAGAGCGGACCAGAGGCAGCTGTCCATTTTTTTACTTCCTCCGGCGTATCCAGAAAGGGCAAAATCTGGCCGCTGTAAAAATCCAATGCATGGCCGTGGCGGTGATAGGCCGCCAAACTGGCCGTTGGCACCCCGTTTTGCCTGGCCCAGTGCGCCGCTGCCGAGCTGCTTTGAAAAGGCAATAGATGAGGATAAAAATGAAAGTTTAGCGCAAAAGCGGCCCCGAGGAGAGTCAACACACTGCGTTGTACGAGCACGTTGGCAAAATCCTCCGGGAAGGGATTTCTGATAATACAAAAAATCAACCAGCCAAAAACGGCCATTATTGGCCCCCAAACGAATGGGTTCCAGGTAGGAAAAATAAAGCCTGCCATCGCTACGCTTGCCACACCTAATACCGTTAACACAAGGTATTGGCCGACTGCCCAATAGCGTTGAGTACTGCCGCCTCTTCCCCACCGCCCGGCCCCCTTTATCTCCCCCGTAATGGGGAGGGAAAAAGAAGGAGATAGGTTGGAATGGGGCTGATTCAGCCAGCGCGCCACCAGCACCGACGCCCAGGGTAGGGTAACGAATATATAGTGTGGCAGTTTGTATTGCGAGCAGGAGAGCGCGACAAAAGTGAACAGAAAACCACCGAGCGAATAGGCTTCTTCGTGGGTGGGCAAGAGAAATTTCTGCCTGATCATTGTCTGTATGCGCTGCCACAGACCGGCCAACAGTAGTAAGGGCCAGGGCAGAAAGGCCCATAAATAAACGTGCAAAAAGTAAAGGGCGGAAGTGTCGTTTTTCCAAACGTTGCCGCCCGTGATGCGCCCAAAACTTTGCTCCCAGAAAAAAAACCATAGCCCCGAGACGCCGTTGCGGCCATTGACCACCTTTTCCGGATGTAAGTCGAATTGTTGGCACAGCCCCCAACCCATTGGGGCGAGCACTAGTGCCACCACGCCCAACGCGGCTAGCCACGGCCAGTGGAACAAGTGCCGCCAATCGCGCCGCAACAGCAGGTGCGTGCCCACCGCAAAGGCGGGCATCACCAAGCCAATCGGCCCTTTGGCCAACATAGCCAAGCCCACGAAAGTGGCGGCCAGCATCAAGTTTTTCATCCGGCTAACTTGCACATATTCTGCCAGTTGCCATACGGCGCAGGCGGTCATGCCCAGCAACAGCGTGTCGGTGCGCACATCGTTGCAAATGACTATCAGCCCAAAACCGGAGGCCAGGATAAGTGCCGCGTGACGGGCCGTTTGCTCGGTATAAAACAGTTTTGAAAAACGGTAGATAGCGTACACTCCGGCCAGCGCACCGAGTAGCGAGGGAAGTTTATAAGCCCAGCTGTACCTCCCAAATAGCCGCATCGAAGCGGCGGAAGTCCAGAACAACAGCGGCGGTTTGTCCAGGTAGTCACTGCCACGGTGCAGCACTTGGAGCCACGTGCCGCGCTGGCCCATTTCCATGGCGATGGAGGCATATTGGGCGGCATCCACATCCATCACTTCGATAAAAAGGCCACGCACCAGCACTACTAGTAGGGCGAGGCCCAGCCAAAACCAAGGGGAATGATGGAATGTCCTTCTCATGGGCGGCGAAGGTCGGGAAAAGCGGGAAAAACGATGGATTACGACTGCTTATTCATTTTGCCGCTCCACGAAGGCCGTTGGAGTGCAGCCAAAATGTTTTCGGAACACTCGGGCAAAATAAGCCGGGTCTGTGAAGCCCAACTTGTAGGCCAAATCCGCGACGGAAGTTTCTCCCGCCAGTAAGCGACGAGCCGCCTCCTCCATTTTGATACTGATAATAAAGGCATTGGGCGTAATTTGCAACTCTTCTTTGAATATTCGTTGCAGTTGGCGCAAATTGATCAAC
>JAYUXG010000757.1:0-2409 GCA_043753125.1 Saprospirales bacterium
TGGGACTTTGCAGGGCAGCACTCCATTTTTTCGCCCCAATTGTTCAAGATATTCAATATGGAAGGCAGCACGAACCTGACGGCGTTCCTCGACTACGTACATCCATTGGATCGTGAAAAAGTGCAAGCGGCCCTCCAAAAGGCCATGCAGGGGGATGGGGACTATGACTGCGAATACCGATACGGTTCGGGCGAGCAAGAAAAGGTGGTCTGGTCGCGCGGTATCATGATCTTCCAGGATGGAAAACCCCTGAAAATGCTGGGTACGGTGATGGATGTCACCCAGCGCCATTATATGCTCAAACGCCTGGAGCAAAACGAAGAGACTTTCCGGCAATTGATCGCCAATGCGCCTGATGCGGTCATCGTCATCGATGAAAACAACATTATCTTATTATGGAATCCCAAAGCCGAGGCCATGTTCGGCTGGAAAGCGGAGGAAGTGACTGGGACAAGCATTACAGAAACCATTATTCCAGCCATGTACCGGGAGAGGCACCGGCAGGGTATGAGCCGCTTGCAAGAAACGGGTGTGTCCCGCGTATTGAACAAGACCATTGAAATAACGGCTCGTAAAAAGAATGGGGAAGAATTCTATATAGCCCTTTCTATAGCCCGTTCTCTGTGGGAGGGCAAACCGGTCTTTATCTCCTTTATCCGCGATATTTCCAAGGAAAAAAATGTGGAGCTGGAATTGGAGGAACAAAGAAACCAGTTGGCACAGAAAAACATGGAGCTGGAAAGAAGCAATCAGGAATTGATGGCTTTCAATTACATTGCCAGTCATGATTTAAAGGAACCCGTGCGCAAGATCAAGATATTCAGTAGCCTGCTCCATGATAAAGGCCGCGACACCTTGCCGGAAAACCTCAGGAACTACGTCGAGCGCATATCCGTTGCTGCCAACCACATGCACAAACTGATCGACGCGCTATTTACTTTCTCGCGTACTACTTCGATGGAGCAAAACTGGGAGCAGATCGATCTGAATATATTACTGGAAGAAGTGAATTATACCTTGCAGAAAAGTATAGACGAAAAGCAGGCGATCATTGCCGCAACGGACCTGCCCGTGTTGCATATCATCCCATTTCAATTTCGGCAATTACTAGAAAATATCATCGGCAATGCCCTGAAATACAGCCAGTCCGGCGTTAGGCCCGAGATCAACATCACCGTCGAACTGGTTGCTGGTCGTGATTTGTCCCATGCAGAGGCCAGGGAAGAAAGCCATTACCATGCTATTGCAGTCAGCGACAACGGTATCGGCTTTGATCAGCAGTATGCCAATAAGATATTTGAACTTTTCCAACGGCTGCACGGCAAGAACGAGTACTCTGGCACCGGTATAGGACTGGCGATCTGCAAGAAAATTGTCCAGCACCATCATGGTTTTATGACCGCCCACAGCGAGCCTGGCCAAGGGGCCACTTTCACAATTTATATTCCGGTTAGAAAGGAGTAACGGTGTCACCTCACTTTGGCATTTTTAAGGAACGCTCCACGCTTTCAAAGTGTTCTTCCAGCCCGTTTTCCTTTAGTTTCTCTTTAATCGGTGTTTCCGGCAGATTGGATTTCTTCATTTCCTCTACCAATACGCGCAGCACCTGGGCATCCTTGTCCTTCCATTCGGGTTGGTTGATCAGGCCCTGTTCACTCAAGATATCCTTGCGCAGTATCTTTTCCAAGCCCTCCGCTTTCATCTTTTCGCTCACGTTATGTACCAAACGGTCGTAGACAGCCTGGGAATCTATTTTGTCTACTTCCGTAGTGATTACTTTCAGCATTTTCTGGTACTTTAGTTTGATATAAAGGGCGCGTGCCAAGAAACCAATCAACAAAATGGCGGCTATGCCGATCAAGATAACCCAAACAATAGAGGTAACCCCCTTTTGGGTTTTGTCGCGCTCCTCTACTACTTTATCCAGTAACAAATTGAGCTTGGGCAGCAACGAGTCGCTTAGCACGGCTATCGCGCCCCGCGTGGCACTGCGCGACAAGGTATCCATTTGCAAATCCAGAAACACGCGCAGATCGGCAATGCTGTTTTTGAATTCAGGCGACCTGATCTTATAGGACAATTGGTCGATCAATTGATTCAGGGCCAAAGCCAGGTCCCGGCTAATCAGTTCGGTGATATAGTTTTTTAATTGGTCGTCGGTCAAATTCGTCTTGGCATTGGCCAGCATCTTTTGTACGCCCACATCCGCCTGCTGTAGCCAGTTGGCCGTGAAGTCGCGCACCATGCTGTTCAACACCGTGTCGGTGGCGTGATAGAGGCTGTCCGTAGTCTGGCTCAACAAGGTGCCCCACTCGCGCCGCAGCAACTGGAAGCGTTCGGTCTTCAGCACCACATTCAGTATGCTGTCCGCCGAGGCCTTGAGCAGGCTGTCCACCCGTGCCTGGATGA
>JAYUXG010000758.1:0-2408 GCA_043753125.1 Saprospirales bacterium
ACAAACAGAGGCTGCCGTTAAATCGGCAGTACTTAACCGATTTATTCAGAGCGCATCCACACAATCCGTAAAAGTCGCATGACTTAAATCGGGAAAGGGAAAATCTATTTTTTACTAGTATTCATGCAACAAAGCCTCAAGGGTTTGAAAAAAATAATCGTTAGACGAGTGGAGTAGAGGACCGAAGTAAACGAAATGCCGTATTAATTTTACTAATTTTGCGGCAATAACCTAAATAAGTCATGGCAAAAGACATCTATCACGGCATTGTAAAAGAAGTACTTATTAATGATGGGTGGATTATCACACATGACCCCTATATTATTCGGCTGGGTGGTCGCGATAGTGTAGAGGCAGATTTGGGGGCAGAGAAAATGTTGTAAGCAGAATGGGGTGGTCGACAAATTGTCGTGGAAATTAAAAATTTTTTGAATCGCTCCATCATCTATGATTTTCACGTTGCCTACAAACAGTTTGCTTTTTATCAAAAAGCACTGGCAAAATTTGAACACCAACGGCATCTGTATCTTGCCATGCCAGTGGATATCTATGGCGAATTTTTTGAAAAGCCTTATTTTCGAGAGTTTATGCCCACAGAAATGAACCTTATGATCTTTGACCCAATCGAAATAAAACTCGTGCAATGGATTAATTAATTCAATATCGGGAAATAATTAAAAGTATCTTCACTGAGTATGACATCGTGGGGGCTTTGGAGGAACAAGGCGTTTCAAAAGAAGACATTGTGCTGGCTTTTCACGCGCCGTACAAAAGGCCATACACGGGTTATGCAGTGGCTTGAACGGTAGACTACACTCAAACAAAACCGTCAAAATATGCCCTTCTCCCATCTCGATCCCGACGGACGCGCCACCATGGTGGACACTAGCCAAAAGCAGGCCACCCGGCGTCAGGCCACTGCCCGAAGTATCGTTGTGCTGCCCGGCGAAGTATTAGCCCAACTGACCATCGGCAACGAATTGCGCTCCGCAAAAGGCAGCGTGTTCCAAACCGCCATCTTGGCGGGCATCATGGCCGCCAAAAAGACCGGCGACCTCATCCCGCTCTGCCACCCGCTAGGGCTGCACGATTGCCAGATCAATATCCATATCGATGAAAACCAATACGTGGTGATCGATTGCACTGCCACGGTGACGGCGCGCACCGGCGTGGAAATGGAAGCCCTGGTCGGGGCCAGCATCGCCGCGCTGACGGTGTACGATATGTGCAAAGCCCTTTCCCACGATATTATCATCAAAGAAACCAGACTCATGACCAAGACAGGGGGCAAACGGGATTTTCAACGCGAGGCTGTAGGGTAATGCAGCCGATGCTACCCAAGCCCTTTTAATCCTTTCTTTTAGTTCTCTAAACCCACATTATGCCACACACCAAACATTCCCAGCTCGCCCGCCCCAGGCTCGGACGTTTCGGGCGCAACGAATGGGCATTCGTCGGCACCAGCTGCGGCAACATCCAGCGGCTGGCGCAACAGGTCGTCGCGGCATTGAGCGAGCGTTACCGGTGCGCCTACTTGGACGCCGACCACGCCGGGGCCGATGGAGACAAGGGGGCACCAGGAATGCTGTTTACCGGAACCACCTTGGAATACACCGATATGATTCACAGCCACCAGTTGCGGTTAAGCACGAAGTTGGGCAGCCACCAATTTCGCCAACTGTGCAATGAAATCGACCTGGTGTTGGTGAATGGCAACCACCACGAGGCTGCCACACAAGTAGTCGTAATTGACCCGGCCAAAAAAAATTCCCTCCGCAAACGGTTGGACCAACTCACCAATGTGCGGCTGATCCTGTTGGCGGGTGGAGTAGGGGAGGTGTTCGATTTTTTGGAAAATGCACTGCCTAACCTAGCCAATATCCCGCGTCTGCGACTGGACGACCACGTCGGCATCGTCCGTTTTTTTGAAAACGAAATGCTCCGCAGCACACCACCCGTGAATGGCCTCGTGTTGGCGGGCGGGCGTAGCATCCGTATGGGGCACGACAAAGGAGGGATTGATTGGCATGGCAAACCACAGCGCGAACACCTGGCCGACCTGCTCCACACCTGCTGTGCAGAGGTTTTTATCTCTTGTCGCCCCGATCAAGCGTTGGGGTCAGCCTACGGGCTATTGCCGGATACTTTTACCGAACTCGGCCCCTATGGAGCCATCCTTTCGGCTTTTCGACAGCAACCGGACCGGGCGTGGCTTGTAACTGCCTGCGACCTGCCCTTGCTTGACCGCGCCACACTGGATTTTTTATTGAAAAACAGACAACCACAACGGGTAGCCACCGCCTTTCAAAACCCGCACGACCAAATGCCAGAGCCGCTCATTACTATTTGGGAACCAAAGAGTTATGCTACATTGCTCGCATTTTTGGCACAGGGATATTCGTGCCCGC
>JAYUXG010000759.1:0-2408 GCA_043753125.1 Saprospirales bacterium
GCGCTCTTAGTCTTACTGGCCAACGCCAGCGCAATTACCGCCCAATCCACCGCCACCCTCTTCGGGCGGGTCACCGATGCTTCTGACGAACAGGCCATCGAACTGGTGACGGTCTTCGTCAAAGGCCAGAGCAAAGGAGTCACCACGGATGAGCGGGGTAATTATGCCATTCAGGTGCCTGCCAATCAACGCATTACGCTTGGGTTTCGCCGCTTGGCCTACAAAGAGTCGAGTGCCGATGTGTTGGCCTTGATGCCGGGGGCGCGGTTCGGGTTGGACGTGGCCCTGGCCTCGGTGCAATCCAACTTGGAGGTCACTATCCGCGAGCGGCGACTAGACGATGGCGGTATGGTGAAGGAAAAAAATATCCGCGAGTTGAAAATGTTGCCCAGCACCACTGGCAACTTGGAAAGTGTGCTGCCGCATATCGCCTTGGGTACCAATAGTGGCACGGGCGGCGAGTTAAGTTCGCAGTACCAAGTGCGCGGCGGCAACTATGACGAAAACCTGGTCTACGTCAACGACTTTGAGATCTATCGTCCCCAGCTCATCCGGGCCGGGCAACAGGAAGGCTTGACCTTCCCGAATATTGACCTGGTGCGCGACCTGTCGTTTTCGTCGGGCGGCTTCCAAGCCAAATACGGCGACAAAATGTCGTCGGTGCTGGACGTGAAGTACAAGCGGCCAGACAGTCTGCGGGCCAGCGCGAGTGCCAGTTTTCTCGGTGCCTCGGCCCACCTGGAGGGCAGCGTGAAATCAAAGCGCGACAACTATCGAGCCTTTCGCTATTTGGCTGGGGCACGCTACAAAACTACCCGTAACTTGCTCGGCAGTCTCGACGTGAAGGGCGAGTACGTGCCCGATTTTTCGGATGTGCAAGCCTACCTGACTTATGACCTGAGCCGCGATTGGCAGGTGGGCCTGATCGGCAATTACAACCGTTCGACCTATCGGTTTGTACCCGAAAGCCTGCAACGAGCCTTCGGACTGTTGAACTACGCCCTGCAATTGCGCACCGCCTTCGACGGCCAGGAAGTGGACGATTTTCAACAGGCGATGGGCGGGGCCTCGCTCACCTTTTTGCCTACCCGCGAACGCAATCCCTTGTACCACAAGTTGTTGACCTCCGTTTGGCGTAGCCAGGAAAACGAACGCTTCGACATCCTCGGTTACTATATTTTGGGGGAAATAGACGAGAACCTCGGTTCCGGCGAGTTTGGCGAAATTGTCAACGTCCTCGGCTCCGGCACTCAGCAAACCTGGGTGCGTAATACCCTCGCTGCCGACGTGCGCAACGTGGAGTACAAAGGCGGCATCGAACTGCAAGGCGACGTAGCCGATGCGGGCCTGACCCGCAGCCACTTCCTGCAATGGTCGGCCAAGTGGCAAAATGAACGAATCAACGACAAGATCAACGAGTGGGAACGGCTGGATTCGGCCCTGTATTCCCTCCCCTACGACACCACGCAATTGCTGGTGCGCCGGGTGTTGAAAACGCGCAACAACTTGCAGAGCGACCGTTTTAGTGGCTTCTTACAAGATACCTGGACGTGGCGCAAAGAGGGCGTGCGTGAGCTGCAAGTCATCGCCGGGGTACGTGGTCAATACTGGACGCTGAACGGCGAGGGCTTCATCACGCCACGGGCGCAAATATTGTACAAACCGTTGAATACCAAGCGCGATCTATCTTACCGCTTATCGGGTGGCCTCTTTTATCAACCGGCTTTTTACCGCGAGATGCGCGGCTTGGACGGCAGGGTGAACACCCAGCTCTCGGCGCAAAAATCGGCGCATGCGGTGGCGGGCTTTACCTACGATTTTCTGTGGGGCCGCCGCCGCCCGGTCAAGATGCGCCTCATCGCCGAGGCCTATTACAAAACGCTGTGGGATTTGGTCTCCTATGACCTCGACAACGTGCGGGTGCGCTATGCGGGGCAGAACAACTCCACCGGCTACGCCACCGGGATCGACGTGCGGCTCAACGGCGAGTTCGTGCCGGGGGCCGAGAGTTGGGTCAACTTCTCGCTGTTGCGTACCCGGGAGAGCATCACTGGCGTAGCGCACAAAGCCCGCGAGGTGGGGGATCGAGAAGGCCATGCAGTGGCCGATGTGCCGCGCCCGACGGACCGTTTTTTTACCCTGTCCACGTTTTTCCAGGATTATTTGCGCACCAACAAAAACATCCGGATGCACCTCAACCTGACGGTTGGCACTGGTCTGCCCTTTGGCATTCCGGAGAATAACGTGATCTATCGCAATCCCTACCGCTTCACGCCTTACCATCGGGTGGATATCGGCTTTGGTTTCCAGCTCTGGAAAGATGCCTGGCGCGAACGTCGTCCCAACCACATCCTGCGCTTCACCCGCAATACGTGGGCGAGCCTCGAGGTGTTCAACTTGCTGAAAGT
>JAYUXG010000760.1:0-2407 GCA_043753125.1 Saprospirales bacterium
TCCGCCATCAAAAAGCTGACCTTTCAGGATGCTATGAATATCCTGACCGGCGATGCCAATGCCGCTACCAAGTACTTGCAAACGAGCACCGGGGATCCGCTGTACAATGCGTTCAAGCCAGTCATCCAGGAATCGTTGGACAAAGTGAACGCCCGTACCTACTGGCGCGAAGCGGTAACGGCTTATAATAAGTTGCCGTTCGTGACCGCCACCAACCCAGAACTGGACGACTACGTTACCAAAACAGCCCTGGTGGGCCTGTTTAGTTTGGTGGAACAAAAAGAGAAGGGTATTCGCTCCAACGTTAATTTGCGGAACACGGAACTGCTGCGCAAGGTGTTTGCGAAGCAGGACAAGAAGTAAAAGGGCAACTGGCAAGAAGCAATTGGAGCGCAGCGACATCCCGATTTTTTCATCGGGATGGCAAAAGGCAATGTGGTCAGCAAGATCACATTGCCTTTTTGCTTTCTTGCTTGTTGCCTTATTTACTCATTGCTAATTCCACCTGTGGTCCGGCGGCCTTTACCTCTGGCTGCACTTGGTCCTCATATTTTTTGAAATTTTCCACAAACTCTTTAGCCAATTCCTGCACCTTTTGGTCGTAGGCGGCTTTATCGGCCCAGGTGTTGCGCGGATTGAGTAGTTCGGGCGGTACGTTGGGGCAACTGGTGGGTACAGACAGGCCAAAAACTGGCTGTTCTTCATAGTCCACGTGGTCAAGTTCGCCGCGCAGGGCAGCCGTAATCATAGCGCGGGTGTAATCAAGTTTCATGCGGCTGCCAGTGCCGTAGGGTCCACCGCTCCAGCCAGTATTGATGAGCCAGACCTTGGCTTGGCTGTCGCGTAGTTTTTTTCCCAACAGATCGGCGTACCTGGCTGGATGCAGGGGCAGGAAAGGCGCGCCAAAACAAGCAGAAAAAGTCGTTTTCGGCTCCTTGATGCCCATTTCGGTACCGGCCACTTTGGCGGTGTAGCCGCTGACGAACAGATACATGGCCTGCTCCGGAGTCAGCTTGGAAATGGGCGGCAGCACCCCAAATGAATCGCAAGACAGGAAGAAAATATTTTTGGGGTCGCCTTCGGCCCGGCTGGGGATTACCGCATTGTCGATATGATAGATGGGGTAAGAAACGCGGGTGTTTTGGGTAATACTGCGGTCGGCATAGTCCACCGTACGGCTATTGGGCAGGAAAGTGACGTTCTCCAAAATAGCCCCGTGGCGGATAGCCCGAAAAATATCCGGCTCTTTTTCCTCCGTGAGGTCAATGGTCTTGGCGTAGCAACCGCCTTCAAAATTGAATACCTCATTTTCTGCCCAGGCGTGTTCGTCATCGCCGATGAGCGGGCGATTGGGGTCGGCACTCAGAGTGGTCTTGCCGGTGCCGGAAAGACCGAAAAACAGGGCGATGTCGCCTTCCTCTTGACCCATGTTGGCGGAGCAGTGCATTGGCAGCGTATTTTTACCCCGGGTGGGCAATACAAAATTGATCAACGAAAACACCCCTTTTTTGATCTCGCCGGTGTAGCCGGTGCCGCCGATAAGCAGCTGACGTTTGGTAAAATTGATGATGGCGAAGTTGGCTTCGCGCGTGCCATCGGTGGCTGGGTCAGCTTGTAGGCCCGGTGCGCACAAGATAGTCCAGCGCGGCTCAAAATCCAGCAGTTCCTCCCAGTCCGGCCGGAGGAACATATTGTTGGCAAACTGGCTGCTCCACGGCAGTTCTGTTACGACGCGCAGCCGCAACTGGTATTCCGGGTTGGCACTGGCGTTGGCCCGCACATCGCGCACGTACACATCCTTTTTCTTCAGGTAAGAACACGCCTTGCGCCACAGATGATCGAATTTGTGTGCATCGAACGGGATGTTGACTTTCCCCCAGTTGACCTCGTCTTTGGTCTCGCTATCCATTACGATAAACCGATCTTCCGGGGAGCGGCCAGTAAAGGCCCCGGTATTGATCACCAAGGCCCCGTTGTCGGCCAAATGACCCAAGCCCTTGCGGAGCGTATGCTCTATGAGCTCTTCGGGGGTGAGATTCCAGTAGGCGGTTTTGTAGGCTTTCAGGCCAATGCTGTCGAGGGTAGCGGCGGGGTTTTTTACTCCGACTTCTTGCATAAATGCGTTTTTAAAATGGTTAGGTTAAGACGAAAACGTACGGTTTGCGGCGGGTAAATCGGTGGTGGGCCGCAAAAGTGGGGGCAAAGATACGGCGGAGGGTTGTTTTCGTTTCCTGCCGGGAACAGGTTTTATCGCAGCAATTTGGTCGTCGCATTTGCCCATATTCATGCAAATTGCTATCTTGCCTGCAAGAGTTGAAAGCACAGTTTTTTTAATTCTTGTCGGTAAAAACAGGGCGATGGGCAGCAGCGGGTGTTTCTTCCCAGAAGACCAATTGTCGGTAGATGT
>JAYUXG010000761.1:0-2406 GCA_043753125.1 Saprospirales bacterium
CTGCGCCGCGAAGTGAACACCACGGGCGGCTGGAACTACGAACTCAGTCATGATATTTTGCTCAAACCCATTTTGAGCGAAGCGGCCAGCCGACAGAAAAAACTGCAAGACCTTCGCCGTCGCCTGGCTTGGGGCGTAGCAGGCGTGGCAGTGGTAGGGCTGTTGGTATGGTTTAGTCTGATGGCTAAGTCCGTCTCAGCAGAACAAGAAAAAGAAGCCCTGCAACAGCAATTGGACTCGATCCAGTTGGCCCAAAATCGGGAAAATGAGGTTAGAACCGCAGTACAGGGTTATTTTGACTGCGTCGTCAAGAAAGATACGGCTTGCATTTCGGCCTTTTGTGCCGATACGATGGAACATTATTATCAAGCCAAGCACCTGCCTGCATCACAGCGGGCAAAACTCGAACAACAATATTTTAAACAACACCCAATGGCAGGCGATATGCCTGGCAACAAAGAAATTACGGTAGAACGCAAAGGCGTGAGGTTCGAGGTGATCGTAAGCACCAAGTTTAATTACGATAAGGGAGATACGGTGCCGGTTATTTATCAAATTGAGGTGGACAGCCTGATGAAATTGGTGTCTTTGAAATCGTACACCCCGCAGAATTAGGAACTAGTAATCAACTAAATGTCTTTTAATTTCGCTCCGCTTTGATAATGACGATAATACCCGACAGTACTGTAGAAAGTTGCAGCTGATTGCTGTCCAACTCAAAGTCGTATTTCCCGACCATCTTTACCATTTTCTCTAAACAGCACAACACATATCTTTTTAACCAGTAAAAATGAAAAATATACCAGACCAACCCCTTTTTCAGCAGTTCGTGGTGGAGGCCAAAACGATGATTCGGGAGGCACAATTGGAAGCCCTTCGTTTGGTGAATACCAGACTGACTGCACTCTATTGGAGCCTTGGCAAAATGATAGTCGAGCGGCAGAAATTGCATGGCTGGGGCAAATCAGTAGTAGAAAGGCTCTCCGAAGAATTGCAATATGAATTTCCGGGAACCCAAGGTTATTCCACTCAAAATCTTTGGTATATGCGCCAGTTCTATTTGGAATATTACCAATCCGAAAATCTCCAGCCGCTGGTTGGAGAAATTAGTTGGGCAAAAAACATTGTCATTATGAGCAAATGTAAAGATGCCCTCCGACGTGAATTTTATATGCGTTTGACCAAAAAATACGGCTGGACAAAAAATGTCCTCATCCACCAAATCGAAAATAATTCCTACGAAAAATATCTCCTCAACCAGACTTCCTTCGATGAAACGCTGCCCGAATCGCTGCGGCAGCAAGCAAAATTGGCAGTCAAGGACGAATATACCTTTGATTTTCTGGAATTGAGCGAGGAGCATTCGGAGTATGAACTGGAGCAGAGTTTAGTGAAGAACATCCGGGCATTTTTGGTGGAAATGGGCGGCGATTTTGCTTTCTTGGGTAATCAGTACCTCATGGAAGTAGGCGGTAAACAGTTCAAGATTGACCTGTTGCTATTTCACCGCAGGCTACGGAGCCTCGTGGCCATTGACCTGAAGATAGGCGAATTTGAGCCGGAATACAAAGGAAAAATGGAATTTTACCTGACAGCTTTGAATGAAAAAGTCAAACTACCCGACGAGAATGATGCGATTGGCATCATCATCTGCAAGTCCAAAAACGAAACGATCGTGGAATATGCCTTGAAAAACACCGCCTATCCCATTGGCGTGGCGACCTATACCCTTACCAAAACCCTACCGACCGCTTATGCTGGTCTTTTACCTTCGGAAACGGAAATCATAGAACGCCTGAAATATTTGGACGATCCAACCAAAATTTCGCAGAATTTTTAAAAAAATAAATATGCGTAACACGATCGCTTACACCCTCCTTTTTCTCTCCACCCTCGCCACCGCCCAATCCCCCATCCTCCGCGAGGCCACCCCGGAATCCGCTGGGATGTCCACCGAGCGACTGCGCCGCCTGGACGCACTGCTGCAACGCTACGTGACCGAAAAGCGGCTGCCCGGCGTGGCGGGCATCGTGGTGCGCGACGGCAAGATTGTGTGGCACAAGGCCTTCGGCCAGCGCGATCTGGATGCGGGCGATCCGCTCCAACGCGACGACATTTACCGCATCGCGTCCATGACCAAGGCGGTGACCTCCGTGGCGGCGATGATGCTGTTTGAGGAGGGCAAGTTTTCGCTCGACGACCCGATTGCCAATTACCTGCCCGCTTTCAAAGACCCAAAAGTGTTCGTGGATTACAACCGCGAGGCCAACACGTGGAATTCCGTACCCGCCAAAAGCGAAATCACCGTGCGCCAGTTGCTCAACCATACCTCTGGCATCGGTTATGGCCCGCTGACCAACGAGGATTTCCAGTTGATGTACGAAAAGGCCGGGGTGTACGTGCTGT
>JAYUXG010000762.1:0-5968 GCA_043753125.1 Saprospirales bacterium
GAATACGAAAAACGCGTTTCGCGTTGGGCTTTTTGCTCCGGTCGCCACGATGAGCAAGTCTCTGATGGCAAGCCAGGCGGGCACAGCCCTTTTGCGGCGGCCATCTTGCAGGAACTGATGCTCAATAAACATCAAAAGCTCCATATTGCCCGGTTGGCCGACAAGGTGATCGAAATAACCCGCGCCAACTACCAGCAAATGCCCGAGGCCAATCCAATCCAGGACGCCGGGCATAAAGGCGGACAGTTTGTATTTACGCCTAAGGACTATGTACCAATAGACCCGATACCGCCAGATCCGGTTTCTATTTTAGTGCCGAAGCCTGTTTCAGGGTGGCTCACCCGCCGGGCTACTTTGATCGGGATGGGTATACTCCTGGTGATGGCTCTGGGGTGGGCGGTCTGTGAAATAGGGCATCAGAACTACCAAAAACCGATGACCACGCTGCTTCTTTTGAATCATTTTATTTCTCCCGATACAATCGAGTATGGTAAAAAGACCCAAATTATTTTTAAGATTAAAAATACCGGGACCATCGCAGCGCAGCTGGATACGTTGAATTTTTCCACAGCGGGTCTTACCATACTGGAAAACGATCCCGCTATAATTGCCCCTGATGGTGAAAGGACGTTTCGGGTGGAGTGGCATCCTGATAGTCTGGGGATGCGGATAGGTGGGATAAGGGTGCAGGGCGAAAACTTGGCGACGGGTTTGACCATATCGGAAACAGTGTTTGTGCAACCAAGGCCCGTTCCCCCTCCGCCGCCTAGAGAAAAAAGAATGGTCAATATAGAAACTGATATACCTGTCGATGTAGAGATGTGGTTGGAGGCGAAGGGCTATGCAACAATATATGCCAAAAAAATAGGAGAGAAGCTGTTCTTTGTGGTCCCAAGGGCCTTGGTTAATCAACACGTGACCATATATTTCAAAAGAAACGACCAGATAGACCATATTTACCCCCTGCTTGCCCGCGAAAATATCATCCTCCCGGATAATTTGAAAATGCCTCAACATTAAACTGTCCACTGCAATGAAAAATCCTGCACTGATAAGCATATGGCTAGTGGGAGTGTTCCTCGGCACAATGTCCTTTGATTTATTCGCACAAAACCCTATCGTCATTCTTATAACCGTAAAGGAAAAAGATAGCCAATTTAATCTAAAAGGGTTAGGCAACGTAACAATTTCATATCACGATGCGAATAAAGGTATGGTCGGGGTCGGGGCAACTACGGGAGAAGGAGTCTATAACTTGGACCTTCCTGCATCCTTCAAGAGAGGGGGAAGTATCAGAATTTATGCGCACAAAGACGGGTATATAGATGTAGATAGTTTATACTTTATAAAGTTGGATGAAAACCAATTAGAGCTGACTATGGTTAAATCAGGTATTCCAGCTCCCGAGAAATTTTTCTCCATAGAGTTCGAGGTCAAGTCGACAGAAAACGAGGTTGTGAAAGATGCGGATATTTATGTCAGGAATCTAGGCAAGGAGGCAATTAAATATACTTTTAACACGGATGAACGTGGGCACTTTCAATCGAAAAGGGTTTTTAAGCAAGGGGATACAATTATCGTTACTGCGAAAAAAAATAATTATTTATCAAGCCTTCCTGATACTATACTATGCGGCAGAGATAGTTTTGTAACTTTTTTCTTAAAAGAAAGCAAAAAAATTGGTCTATGGGTGCGGGATGGCCAATCACACCAAGCGTTAAACGAGGTAGAAATTTTGTGTCAAAGTGAAGATGGCTCCTCTATTGAGGTCACACCAACCAAAGCAAAGGGATACTACCTCTTAGAGATTCCTGCATCCTCTGAGTTAGTAATAGTACAAGCTTCCAAACAAGGATATATAGATACTGACACTCTATTCTATACACTTTTGAATGAGCGTCCGGAGCTTTATATGTGGAAAGGTGCAGGTCCACCCCCGCCGCCCATAGCGGAGCCTAACACATGTCGCTCTTGGAAATGGAAAGCCTATAGCACCATCGGGCTGACCGCAGCCAGTGGGGCAAGCTATATCTGGTACGACAAATCATACCAGCGCTACAAAAATTATAAAAACCCGGATCGGGAAAAAGACTACAACCGCGCCAAGACCCTGCTGCGCACCGGCACCGTGGTGGGAGCATGTGCCGTTGGCTTGGGGGTCATTTGGGTAATGTGCAAGTGCCAGAAAGGCAAGGATAATAAAGCGGGCGAGAAAAAAACGGAGCTGATGAAACTCAGGCCGTTGTTCACGCCCGATGCCCTCCAGGGCATACAAGTCGGTATCGCCTATAAATTTTGACTTTTTAAACAAACTGAACCATGAAAACCCACGTACCACCCTTACACTGTCTCTTCCTGTTTGCCCTGCCCGGTCTTGTGCTGCCCAGTTGTCTATTGCTGACTCCTGAAAGGATAGAAGCACCTTGCCCGGTGGTAACCACCTTGAGTCTTCCCGGTGCACCCTTCGACTCCCTCATAACCGTTACCGGCGAAAACTTCCTGGCCATGTGTCCGGAACTGCACGCCGTCAAAATCGGTGGCGTCTCCATTCCCCCGGAAAATATCATCGAAGTACCCGATGCGCAAACTCTACGGTTCAAAGTACCCAGGGGGTGCAGTACGGGGCTGGTGTCGGTCTCGCTGACCAATGCGCCCGAGTGCAGCGCGGACATCGATGGCCCCATATTTACGTATTATTATACGGCTACCCTGGTCACCAAATTTTATGGTAATCCCCCCCCGATTGGTTGTAACAACAATGGGAATGATTGCCTGAACTTTCCCATCGGGATAGACCTGGACCACGAAGGCAGCCTTTGGGTGGCGGACTTTAATAATCACTTCGTCAGAAAGATCAGGGCAAATGGCACCTTGGTTTTGACCGTGGGTCATCCGGATAGCGTGGGATGTGGCGACGACCTTATAACTAATGACTCGCTGGCACCTTTTTACAACCCAATTGACGTGGCGGTCATTCCCGGCGAAGGGGTTTATGTGGCCGAAAATACGAATACTGTCATTCGCAGTATCGGCATATCCGGGGTCAGTGTGAAGGCAGGGCACTGCCGTGATACTGTAAAAATCAAAGATGGGGCGTGCCGGGAGGGAGCCATACTTTCCGTGCCGCAACAACTGGCGGTGGACGGCACCAATGTACTTTTTATTGATAATGGCGCCGTCCGGAACATTGACCAGGATTGTGGCGTCAGCACAATAGCGGAACCAGGTACTTCTATCATCTCTGCGCTGGCCATAGCGGTGAGTCGGGCTATTCCGGGCAAGGGGCCGATTTTTATCGCCGATCAAGATAACAACAACCGGATAAAATTTATTGAGCCGGATGGAACGGTGTTACCCGTACCCTATAGCCCGACCCTTCTGGTAGACCCTGCCGCCCTGACGATCGACAGCAAGGGCAATATATTTGTGGCCGACAAGAGCAACCATAAGATATACGTCCTCTACGCTCTATCAACCCAGCCGTCTGCGCAACTGGTCGTACTGGCTGGCTCAGACCCTGGCTACCTGGACGGTTTACCCGGCAGGAAAGTTAAATTCCTGACCCCTTCCGGTCTGGCCTTGGATGAACCGGCCGGCATACTGTACGTCGCCGATTCCGGCAATAATGTGATCCGGAAAATTAAAATAGAATAATAAAAATGGCACTGACTTTATTGGGCACAGCTGTTGCCGGAAATGAGGGCAGACGGTATCATTATCCTGATCCTGGTGCCACAGGGTTGGCTGGCACTGGGCGTGACCGTTTCTTTCCAATAGCTGGCACTCATGGTAGAGGGAGGAATAGCGGGCAGAGAAGGGATGGTTTTGGCGGTAATCCAGGTCGTGTTCGTCGTTCCTCCCGTTGAAAACACTGGTATGCCGAGGTTGATGGGAAAGTCCAGATAGACCTGTTTGCTTCCGGTGGTATCGTTCAAAAACCACAGGCGCACACACCGGTTGCCGGAAGCATTGGGTACCCACATATTGCCGTCCTGATTGATAATTCCGGCAAAAGTGAATGGCGAGGAACTTGTGCAAGTTTTCGTCCATACCGAGTTATTGCATTGCACAGCAATAGGTGCCTCCGCGTTGCCCAGCGTACTCATAAATTCCAAACAAATACAATCGGAGGGGGTACTCCCCGGGAGTCCCAGTACGCCTGAACCCGGGCAGCTCAGGTTACCGGTAAAGCCTTGGATGGGCTCCATAAAAGTGGCGCCTTTGTGTACTACTAGCTGCATATTGGGAAGGCTCGGCAAGCCGACCATCTCGAGGATGCTGTTACTGCTGTTCGCGTCCACACCACTGCTGAAGTCGACGAGCCGGGCTTTCAGTTCCGCTCCGTTGACCCTGTTTTCCAGACGGGCATAACGCAGCCCTCCAAAACCCCTCACGTTGGCAGGATCGTAGGGGTAGGTCACGTCGATACGGGCCGTACCGCTGGAACACATCGGACTCGTCCAGGCAGCATTAAAAGTAGACAGGTGGCTGATCCGAAACTGAATACTCATCCCCCCCTGCTGTGCACCTTCCACCACTGCTGTCCCCTCGCTTTTCCAGATACCGGTATTGTCATCCATGCTCCATAGCGGGATTTTGTCGCCGAAGGTGACCCGATCGTTGGTCTGTGGATTGATCGTCGTTGGGTCGATGGGCATCTCCACCTCCAATGGTGTACTGAAACTATCGATCGCACTCTGTCCAATGTTCATTTCCAGGGAAATCCAACCCGCCGTACTGAAATAAAGCGGATTGGCCGGATCGGCGATGCGGTTTCCGGCTATATCGAAAGCATCTGACACTTCGAATCCACCGGGAAAGACCCGGTTGGCGTTAGAGTCGCGGGGGGCACCATACAGCATTCGAAAACGAAGGGGTCCCGCCGTCTCTATCCGCTTGCCCTCGCGTAAAAACCACATCTGCTGGGGCAGCACGATGCTCACCGGTGTCAGCTGGCCCCCGGTGGGTACGGCTTGGATGGTTTCGGTGTTTTGCAACACTCCGTTTTGTAAGCCGACAATATCGCCCACGGAGGCGACCAAACCGCTGACGGGCAGACTCCCCAGTTTGGCCATGAAGATCGGTATGAAATTGGGCACATCTGCGGTAATGATGATCGTTTTTACCGTGGTCTTGTATCCCTCCGCTTCCGCCCGGATAAAGAAGCGATAGGGCTCAGCCGCACTGAACGTTGCCTTTTTGGCCAGGCCGATGCTCATTACGCCATCAGTCACTTCCACCGTGCGAAAAGGTACACCATTGGAAGACACCACCATACCTCCCGCATCGAGGAGCGTCACTTTTACATTTTCCACATTGGAAGTATCGCCGTTCGCATCGATGAACGCCACCCCTTGCGGTGCTTTGATCGGCCCGTTGATGACCACCAATGGGCTTACCGGAGGAGGGTCACAGTAGGCAAATAGTAAAGACAAAAGGAGTGCCAGGAACATGGATGACACGCCCCCGCTTGGCAGGATAGATTTAAATTCATTGGTCATGGTCGATAGATTGGCTAATTTTTAAAGGATTGGTTGTCTTCGTTTGGCAAACATAATACTGTGTTGAGAAACTATTGTCCAGATATCACATTATTTTTTACAGGGTACATTTTGCCAAATTGCCGATGGCTCAGGTGCATCAATCTCCACCACCTTACATCATGTAATCTGTATTCGTCCAGCAAATCACATTTAGTGTGCTACCTCTCCGCGGTCGAAAACTATAAACTTGACCTTGCTCATATAAAAATCGGGATGTCACTACGCTCCATTTGCCGATTGCTGCCTGCCTATTCTCTCCCAATTTTCCTCCTTTCCCTCCCCCGTTTCCCCATTTCACATCTAAAACTTGACGCCCCCAATGCCCTGCCGCACATTTGTACCATGAACGCAGCACAACAGGTATAACTCATCTCACTGCGGTTCCAGCATTAACCATTTCGCATACAACCAACCACCTGCGATCC
>JAYUXG010000763.1:0-2400 GCA_043753125.1 Saprospirales bacterium
ACTTTCCACTCTGCCTGATGGTATGGCATATTTGTCAAAAATATCAGGTGCTGCCATGAAGAAACTGCTTTCCATTATTGTCTTAGTCCACCTCCTGTGCAACCTTCGTGCCGCCACCTGGTACGTCGCGCCAAATGGAGACGACAACAACCCTGGCACCCTGTCCCAGCCGTTCCAAACCATCCCGACCGCCATCGAGGCGGCTTCGCCGGGCGATGTAATCGAACTGCGGGGCGGCAACTATGCCTCCAACGAGATCCGCATCACGAAGAGTAATCTGACCATCCGCAGCTACGCCGGCGAATGGGCCGTCATCACGGCGCCGATCAATGAGGAGGACATTGCCTCCTGCATCTGGTACAACGAGCCGGACGTGGTGGGCGGCACCCTCGAACGCCTGGAAATCGTGGGCGGCTATTATTACGGCGTGAGTTTCGAGACCAATTGGGACTGGGGCCTGCCACAAAAAAAAGGGGCCAGCAACATAACCATCAGGTACTGCAAAATCCACGACACCGGGCGGGACTGCATCAAGATAAAACCGGCTTGTAACCAGATTCAAATTATCGCCTGCGAGCTGTATAATTCCGGCATCGGCCCGTCTAATTCGGCGGCCAATGGCGGCCCAAATGCGGAAGGTATTGACAACGTGAACGGCGATGTTATGGTGGTGCGCAACTGCTATATCCACCATACATCTACCTCCGCCGTGTATGCCAAGGGCGGCGTCCAGAATTGTTTCATCGAAGAGAACCTCATCATGAACAGTGGCGAGGCGGGCATCCTGCTCGGCTTCTACACCGATGCCGAGTTTTTTGACAACGACGGCACCAATCCGGCCTACTACGAGTGACAATACAGCCTTGCCCGCAACAATATCGTGGTGAACACCGGCGGTGCGGGCATCGGCTTTTTTGCCGCCCGCAATTGCTCCGCTTACAACAACACGGTGGTGACAGCTTCGCCGCAATTTCACGCGCCGCTTTTCATGGCGACAGGCGAAATCTGGATTGACGACAACACCACCCTCCGCCCGCCCAACTTCAACATCCAGGCCTACAATAATATTTTCGTGGATCAAAGTGGCACGGGCGACGAGGATTTCACCGTGCAGATCAGGGAGGGTGCATTGACGGGTACCAACCTGATTGATTACAATATTTACCAAAAAACCGGCGGCACTGCCAAATTTGACGACGGCGTGAGCTGGTCCGCCTTGATTTTTTCGCAATGGAAGTCGCAAATGGGCTTCGATGCCAACAGCTCGGAAACCGACCCCGGGCTGAACGGCCAATTCCACCTCGAAAGCGGCAGCCCAGTCATCGATGCCGGGCAAAACTCACCCGCCATCCGGGATTACGACGCCCAGCCCCGCAGCGGTGGACCTGATATCGGAGCGGATGAATATGGAAACGGCAATGCGCTGCTAGTGCCGCCGCCCAGTGGCATCATCGGGACGGGTACTGGAGAAGCCGTATCAGTAGTGACAGATTTGCTGCCAAGCATTGAAGTGGCCGTTTTCCCTAATCCCGCCAGCGATTTTGTTTTTGTGAAAATGGCGGCAGAACACCATGCCTCCGCTTTGAAACTGACCATCGCCAGCCTCGGTGGAAAGCAAATGAGAACCACGAACGGCCTCCAGATCAGCCTCGAAAACCTGCCCGACGGTCTCTATTTATTGACCATTGAACACAAGGACGGGCAGGCTTCCATGCCAGTTATCGTGCATCGGTAATTGGCTTGCATTGGCCGTCGTCAGGTCAAATTCACTCCATTTTATCACCATTTTCAACATCTACTCATGTTTAAACCAGCATTCCAGTTGATGGGCCTCTTGATGATTGCCCTGTTGTCAACCGCTTCCATGTGTAACAAAGCGGACGATGCCGCGCCTCCATCCCCCTCGCTTATTGGCAAATGGAAACTCACGCATACTTCGATTGAAGCGATCAAGGTAAATGGCGATCCGTTTTATTTTCTCGATTCGTTGATTAACGGCAGCCCTGTTTATTGGGAGTTTTCTGACAATGGCATCATGAAGGCAACGGAAGGTAGCGTGGCCGTAGAGTCAAATTGGGAATTGAAAGTGGAACGACCCACCCCCGATGGATTGGGTATTGACAAGGGAACCTTAAAACTAACCGGCAGCTATGCCGACCAGGTGAAATCAGCTCTGCAACTTGATGCATTGGTCTATTCAATAGAGCGTACCGGTGGACCCAACAACATCATGACGCTCTCTGTAGAACCCAACAATTTATCGAGCATCTATTCAGCGGTGACCATTACCTATTTCTATGTCACAATGGTTCGTAAAGAAATCGGGTATCCGATTTGATTTGATAGGAATAAAGAAGGGCAAAAGTTTAGGTTTGTGGTGCGAACTACAAACAACTTCTG
>JAYUXG010000764.1:0-5952 GCA_043753125.1 Saprospirales bacterium
GCATGATTTCTGGGCGATGTGCGGTGCCGTGTTTGCCCTCAGCCTTATCTCGGAAGCCTTTCGCCCGGCCAACTCGGTGGCCGTGGCGCGACACAGTACTCCAGCCACGCGCACGCGCTCCATTTCTTTGTACCGCATGGCCGTCAACTTGGGTTGGACGGTCGCGCCAGTAGTTGGTGGCCTATTGATCACGGCTTTTGGCTGGTCGTCGGTCTTTTGGTTGGATGGGCTGACCTGTATCTTTGCTGCCCTGTTGCTGCGCTGGCTGATGCCTAATAGCCTACCTGATGCTACCGAGGAAAACGATTCAAAAATAAGTGTTCCAGTCATCCAGTCGCCTTATCGTGACCGACGGTACGTATGGTTTTTACTATTGACCGTACCCAACGCCATTGTTTTTATGCAACTATTATGGACCGTGCCTCTTTTTTTCAAGGAAGTCTATCATTGGACGGAGGCGCAGATTGGACTAGCCACGGCCCTCAATGGGTTCATCGTTTTTGTAGTGGAAATGCCATTGATTTTCCGGCTGGAAGGTCGTCGTCCCGCACTGACCTGGGTACGTATGGGCTTGGTGTTGTATGCGCTGGCTTACCTGATGTTTGTGCTGCCCATTGCCGGATTGGTAGCGGGACTTTTGTTTATGATCGCTATTTCTATGGGGGAAATTTTCGTTATGCCGTTCAGCAGCAACTTCGTGTATGCCCGCGCTATAGGTCAACGGCAAGGTCAATACATGGCCCTCTACACAATGGCCTATTCCATCTCCAATATTATCGCGCCGTTCTTCGGTACGCAAATGATTGCGCGGCTGGGATATTCCGCTTTATGGACATCATTGGCGGTATTGGCCGCTGTGGCTTGGGTAGGGCTTTGGAGGATGGAGCGATCGACGAACGATCGAGTGTTGACAGTCAATTGCGATCAGCAGCCAGTAAGCGTTCCTGAATGATGCGCACTTGTTCCGGAGCAACTTCCAATGCCTCACTCACCATTTCTATGGAAAAGTTTTTGCGAAGTAGTCTTTCGATGGCCATTTCAAGGCCCTCTTGGCGACCCTCTTGGCGACCCTCCTGGCGACCCTCCTGGCGGCCCTCCTGGCGGCCCTCTTCAAGACCTTCGACGCGTGCCTGTTTTTTGATTTTTCGGGCTTCGGCGCGGCGAGCTTTTAGCACCAATTCGTAAGTACTCATGGATTTTCCAATTTTGAGTGCAACATCAATTTCCGAGTCAAAAATAGCCTGAAATTCTGGTTTTCCAAAATGAACATACTCATCAATAAAATGCAGTACGTTTAGAACGCGTTGGCGGTTAAAGCCTTTGCGCAGTAAGTTCTGCATCAATTTCTTTTTTGCTCCCAACAATCCGGCGTCATCCAGTTTATGCGCCTTAATGCCATAGAATGCGGTTTCCATGACGATGGAAAACGGGTTGGCTGGATCGGTAAAGTCTTCTGGCGGATGATCGAGCAATTTGAATGACCGAAAACGATACACCAGTTTATTGTCCCAAACGCTTTCCCTGTATTCTTGTGGGCGGAACGATTTGCTATCGTCGGTCAGAATAGCCAGCCCAACGATGTCGGCACCGTACCGTTCTTTGATACGTACCCGGTATTGGTACATCCGCAGCGGGAACTCCTTATCGGGCTGGCCCTGTACTTCGATATGAATAAGCATCCAATGCTCTGTGCCGTCAAGTAGCCATATTTTGGCCAATTTATCCGCTACCCGCCCCTTGGTGATAGATTTGGGGAATAGCTGAGATAGTTCTTTGTCCAAAAATTCTGGCGCACGGTTCCAATCTACGGTCTCAGCTTCTGTTGGATAGAAAAATCGAATACAGGCCTCGAAGAGGTCTTCCAGAATACTCTTCCAAAGTTTATCACGGGGAACCATAAGTAAAATTGCAAAATTGCAACAATCAACAAGCAAATCGAGTGCAACGACTTCCTTTTTTTCTTGCCCATTTGCTCATTGCCTTTTACATTTCCTCCGGCCCTTCGCCCACCCAATCCTGTTGCACATAGCCGTCGTCGCAGTATTTTTCCAGGTCGCGTTCGATAAACGCCCGCACATCGTGGATAATATCGCCTGGATATAGCAGATGCACGTTTGGGCCTGCATCCAGTGTAAAATAGACCGGGTGGCCCGTGGCAGCGCGGTACTCCCGCACTTTCTCGATGATAGCCAGCGAATTGGGATGCAGCAACACGTAGGAAGGATTGCTGCACATCATCAGCGCGTGGAGGGTCAGGGCCTCGTCCTCGGCTATTTTGCCGAAAGTGGCTATATCGCCAGTACGCAGTGCCTCGAGCAGCTGCGCCAGGCGCGTCCGTGCCTGCGCATAACGTACCTCTGCGTAGGGGTTGCCATCCATCAGGGCATGGCCCGCCCGGCTGGAAACGGACTTTTCCGACTGGCTGACAATAAGGATGTCGTCGTGAAAGTCTTTAAATATTTCATGGATTTGATCGCCCACCGGCACGGCATATGCATCGGAAGAGCCGGGTACCAGCGGTGTTTCGCCCCATACTGCTGCGTATGGAAAGATACTGCGGCAAGCACTGCCACTTCCCAGCCGGGCCAGATAAGAAGCCTTACGGTCGTATTCTGCCGGGTCTTGCAGGGTTCCAAATAGGATGTCTTCCAGCGAACACAGACAAAGGGCCAGTGCCGACATACCACTGGCCGAAGATGCAATGCCCGCCGAGTGGGGAAACGAATTGGCGGTATGAATGGTCAGGTGGAGCTGGTTCAGGAAAGGAAAAGTCGGCAGCAAGCTGATCAGGTAGTCCCGTACTTTGGTTTCAAAAGCCTCGTTTTCTTCTCCTTGGAAGGAAAAGTCGATGCTAATGCCTGCTGCTGCGCTCTCTTCTTTAAAAGCATATTCTATCTGCGTATCGGTGCAGGAGGCTGCCAGGGTAAGGCTGAGCGAGGGATTACGCGGCAGTTGCAGCCCGTGCTTGCCCCAGTATTTGATGATGGCGATATTGCTGGGACTGCGCCAAGTGATACTGCCGGGTTCCAGCGGGTCGGAGGAGTCAAGGATCAAGCGAGGATTTTCGTACATTATAGCAAATGTTGAGGCTGTTGAAAACGTTAAGATGGCTGAGAAGTAAATATTCGTCAGCAGCACAAAGACACCTGTGCCGCGCAAAGAAAGAAAATGCTTCGGAAAACCAACGCACGGGTTTCGCCAGGGAATTCTATTTTTGCGGGGGCAGAACCAACTGGCACCTACCTAACACCATGCAGCAAACTTTTTTCCAGCGTGTATGGCAACGAATCCGGCGTTTCGGCTTCGAGCTCTACGCTTTTTTCACCGCGCCTTTTGTGGCCAAAAACTTATTGGGCATGATCGGGCTGCTCACCGGGCTGTTTTTGCTCACCTTTTGGTGGCTAAAATGCTATACTAACCACGGGGAGAGCTTGCAGGTGCCGAGCTACGTTGGCATGAGTTACCGGGAGGCCGCACGCAAAGCCGGTGCGCGCGATTTTGCGGTAGCCGTCAGCGATTCGCTATACGTGCCGGGTAAGCCGCCGGGGGAGGTGCTCAGCCAAAACCCCCGGGCGGAAAGCCGAGTGAAGGAGGGCCGCACCATTTATTTCACGGTAGCCAAAAACAACCCTGACCTCATCCGGCTGCCCGACCTAAGCACAAGCGATGACTACGACATTTACAGCCGCAAACTGAGCCGCCTCGGCCTAAAGCCCCGCATATTGGCGCGGGTACCCAACCGGCTCAACAACACGATTATGGCCGTGCTGTACCGGGGAGACACCATCACCAGAACCTCGATAGCCCGTGGCTTCACCGTAGAAATGGGCGGCACCGTGGATTTCATCGTGAGCGAAGAAGTAACACTAACGGTTAATATCCCCAACTGCCGCTGCCAGACCCTCACTGCCGCCAAATTCCTCATCCAGACCAGCAACCTGAGCATCGGTTCTATTATCTCGGATGGCACCATTACCAGCGATCAAAATGCCTACGTATACCGCCAGAAACCCGCTTTCGATCCGAATGGCACCATGCGTGTGGGAGAACAAATCGACCTGTACATTACCCAGGAAAGGCCCAAGGACTGCGAAGGGCAACAGGAATGAACTATGAACTATGAGGTATAAACTATGAGCTGTGAACTATGAAGAGAGTCTTATAATACCCCTGATAACCAGTTAACTAATCAACCAATCAACTAGTAAACCAATCCAACATGGACATCACTGTACAGGAACTCCGCCAAAAACTAGAATCAGGCGAACAATTCGTCTTCATTGACGTACGCGAGCCTTGGGAAAACGAAGAATTCAACATCGGTGCCCGACTCATCCCGCTGGGTACGCTGGTCAACTCTATGTACGAGTTGGATGACCACAAAAACGACGAGATCGTAGTGCATTGTCGGTCTGGTGCCCGCTCCGGTCAGGCGCAAGGGATGTTACAGGCCAATGGATTCACCAATGTGCGCAACCTCACCGGCGGCATCATGGCTTGGGAAGCAGCGTTTGGCAAGACCAAGGTGTAATATTGCTTACTTGGCTATAATTTGAAGATTTGATCGCTATGCCAAAGACTTGATCGTGGGTTTTATGCTCAGATATTCTAATATTTGCTATGGCGGACACTCCACAGTAGGCTGGGGCGGATTGCTGCTTCTGTTTTGTGCAAGTTGCATTGCTCCTCTGCGTACGTCGCCGTATTTCCCCGAAAAAACTGCCCCGCCGCCCAAGACCCGGCTGGCCGCTACTGCCCCGCGTTGCAACGATTGGAAAGGCTATGTGCCTGACAGCCTGCACCCGGCGTATTTGCCGATGCGCTATCTCCGGGTCAATTTCCACGTGCTCAACAGCCGCGACACTAGCCACAACTTCCGGCCTACCGAGGCCCGTGCCTTTTTTATCCGCCTGCTGGCCGCCGCCAATGCTTCCCTGGATACCAATATGCGCAACTGGCGTTCCCCCGTCGGCACGGCGGTGCTGCCCAAGGGCTATCGCTACCGGCTAGCACCCCAGCCGGGCGACGATGGATTTTATTTCCACTACGATGACTCCCTGTACTGGTTCGTCTCCTCCGGGCGATATCAGAACAATTACAGCCGGGAGGTCATCAAAAAATACAGCGTCGGCAAGGACACGATTTTCAACGTTTTCCTGCTCGTCCATCCCGACGACAGCATTCGCTCCAAGACCTATCGGGCTAATGGTCAGGGTATTGCGCTCGGTACGGCTCTTAAAATGGCCGGGGTATTCGAGAGCAAAGGCCGGCCCGAAAACTTCGTAGGTTTGTTCAACCACGAGATCGGACATCTCCTCGGGCTGGGCCACGCCTGGACGGAAGATGGCTGCCCCGACACCGACAACCACCCCAACCGCTGCTGGGTACGGACGGATAGTGGCTTTTGTCACGACCATGCCACTAACAACATGATGGATTACAACACCTACCAGCATGCCCTTACCCCTGCGCAGATCGGACAGGTGCAGGCCACTTTTGCCACCGAAACGAGTGCGGCACGCCGCTGCCTGCTGCCTACCTGGTGCAGTCGACGGCCCGAGCGCGACTTGGTTATCCGCGACTCGGTGGCCTGGTCGGGTGCCCGCGATCTGGAAGGCAACCTGACTATTGCGCCGGGGGCCGCGCTGCGGCTATCGTGTCGCCTGTCGGTGCCGGGCGGCGGGCGCATCACGGTACAGCCGGGCGGTCACCTCTGGCTGGATGGTGCGCGGCTGCACAACGCCTGTGGCCAGCCCTGGGAAGGCCTGTTTGTGGAAGAAAAAGGCGCACTCAGTGGTCAGGTGTATATCTTGAAGCCGCCTTTGCTGGAAAATTGTCCCCAGGCTTTGCCGAAAAAATAAAACGCAAATGGGAACGCAGTGACATCCCGATTTTTTATTGGGAAGGAATTGCCGTATTCTCAACTTATCAACTTTTATAGTCAGCACAGAG
>JAYUXG010000765.1:0-5941 GCA_043753125.1 Saprospirales bacterium
TCTGCTCTATGCCTATCCGATGGATTCGGAAGTATACATATATCTGGCAGACAATGGGTTGACCCGGGAAGAATATGATTGGTTTATGCTCGGCGAGCCACCGGGTTATCAGGTCATGGGGAATGACTATTACGGCCGCAATGAAAAAATTTTAAAGCCAGACGGCAGTATGGCCTTTAATGAAGACGTCATGGGCTGGTATCAGATTACGCACGATTATTATAAACGGTACAAGAAACCGGTCATGCATACTGAAACAAATACATTTGATTCGGAAAAAGCGCCCGACTGGCTTTGGAAACAATGGGTCAATATACTGCGGATGCGGGCAGACGGCGTACCCGTACTAGGGTTCACCTGGTACAGCCTGACCGATCAGATAGACTGGGATTGCGGCCTGGCCCAAAAGAACAATACCGTTAATGCCTGCGGCCTGTACGATTTACAGCGTCAGCCGCGTCCAGTCGCTGCGGCCTACCGGATGCTGCTGGAAGAATTCGGGCAGATCACCATCGTTCCACACGGGGAGGTATTTGAGATAACCAACCAGGAAGCCCATTTGAAAGTGGAGATCTAAGGTGTTCGGGAAAGCGCTGTAAGTTGCACCGGAACTATTCAAAGTCGACTCCTGTTGGGTCATATACCGTTGATAATCAACATCATGAAGTCTCCCTCCCCATCCGGTTTAAATTATTTAGAAAAAGGCCAGGGCAGCCCGACCATGGTTTTTCTGCACTTTTTCGGTGGCTCGTCCAACAGCTGGTCCGAAATCATGGAGAGACTGAGTGCCAGGCACCGTTGCATTGCGCTGGATTTACGCGGCTTTGGCGCTTCCGAAGCACCCGACCAGCCCTACCGGGTGCAGGATCACGTCAATGATGTGGCAGCGACACTCGCTGCCTTTCAGCTGAAGCAATGGATATTGGTCGGGCATTCCATGGGCGGAAAAATAGCTATGTCGCTTGCTGCCCGTAGGCCGCAGGGTCTGGTGGGCCTGATTCTGCTGGCGACCTCTCCGCCCAGCCCGGAGCCAAGGTCCGACCGGGACCGGAGCGCATTGCTTGATGCGTATGGCCATCGTCCGGCCATAGAGCAGTTGATTCATAAGATTGCGGTACAGCCGCTTTCCAGATTCCTTTTTGACCAGGTCGTCGCTGATCACCTGCGGACCGATGCCGTTGCCTGGAAAGCCTGGATAGAAATCGGCAGTCAGGAGGATATCTCCCCGGCAATCGCCTTGGTGGAAGTTCCGGTCAAGGTATTCAGCGGAGCCCAAGACCCGGTTTTCTCCATTCGTTTCCTGCAAACTGAATTGAACAAGTACTTTCCGAACGCCGTCTATACCGCAATTCCAGGGGTTGGGCACTTATTGCCTTTGGAAGCGCCCGGCTGCCTGGATGATCTGTAGCAAGCGAAGTATGCAGGTTAGTGGAGTACGAAAAATTGATCTGGCCCAAATCCTTTCCTCCCGGCGGCCCTCCGTCGGTCGTCAAACCATCTGCCTTCGGAGATTAGTTGGCACTGCCGTTCGCCGTCTCCCTTACCTATGCCCCCCGAAAAAACACGATCACTTAAATATGAAGGCACTTCTCCCCTTTTCCTCGCTTTGCTGCTTTGGCAGTTTTGCCCTGGCCCAAAAAACAGTCATCCAGGGGCAGATAACGGACAAATCAAAAACACCGCTGGTGGGGGCCAATATTGCCCTACGCAACACTTATGATGGCGCCACCGCCAATGCCGAGGGCCGTTTTCAATTCGAGACCGAAGAGACGGGTACGATGCTTACAGCCTGCGTCTTCCATTGCGCCCAACTGGGGGCGGGCGATGAATAACTATATTTTGGAGATGGCAAGCAAGAGGTAAGTCCGCCCTGCTTTGGCCCCCCGCCCTCTTGCAGGATGGGGGGCCAGATTATTTTACGTAAATAGGCAAATTGCAAAAGGAAAAAGCCACCTTCGCCCCAATGTCTCTCTCTGTGTTACTGCCATCGGCGATGGCTTTCCCCGAACCCTTCCCAACGGGCACACTGCTCTTGGTGGACAAACCATTGGCTTGGACGTCTTTCGATGCAGTATACAAAATTCGCCATTATCTAAAGCAGCGACTGCGGGAGAAGAAACTTAAGGTGGGGCACGCTGGCACCCTCGATCCGTTGGCGACGGGGCTACTGGTCATTTGTGTCGGCAACTACACCAAACGCATCGATGAGTTTCAGGCAATGCCCAAAACGTACACTGGGACGATCACCTTTGGGGCCACTACGCCTTCTTTCGACCTGGAAAAAGCCGTGGACGCAACGTTTCCAACCGAGCACCTGAATGATGCACTGCTTCAAGCGGCCCGCCGCCAGTTCGTAGGCGATATTTTGCAGCTGCCACCGATATTTTCGGCGGTGAAGGTAGATGGCAAAAGGTTGTACAAGAACGCCCGTACCGGTATTGAGGTCGAAGTGCCGCAGCGTGCTGTGCAGGTGGAATCGTTTGAGTTGGGGCCACTCCGTCCGGTTGCTACCGACCGCACAGAAATATCGGTTGCCTATGACAAAGGAAACGCACGCATCATGCTGCATCCCGATTACGCACCAGGTCAACAGTGCGACTTTAAAGTGGTCTGCGGAAAAGGCACCTACATTCGTTCGTTGGTCAACGATCTGGGCCAAGCAGTCGGCAGCGGTGCCTACCTCAGCGCATTGCGCCGTACCCAGACCGGCGGCTTTTCCGTGGAAGATGCCTGGAACATGGAATCGCTCCTGCTTTGGTTGACTGAATAGGTAGGTGGTTATTGGGGTACTTGATCAATCACCCAATTCTACTGCTTCAAAGTTATCAGCCAGTCGGCGATCTTTTGCAGGTCGGCTTTTGGCACGGTTGGTTGGGGAGGCATAGGCGAGTAACCGGGCCAATGTGCCGGTACGGGTACTTTGACCAACTGCATGATTTTTTTGGCAGAATATCCTTTGGCCGCCACAGCTGTCCACATCGGGCCGACCAATCGGCGGCTAACGGCATGGCAAGAGGTGCAGTTGTGTTTGTCCAACAGAACTTGTACGTCGGCAGGAACAGTCGGGTCGGCTGGGGGCGTGGCCGGAGTAGTCGGTGTTTTGAAGGCTGCCAAGGCAAAGACCAACGGTAGGAGGGCAAAAACTTTTTTTATCATGGATATAGTGTTGTAAATTTTAGGTTAGGAAAATGATATTAGCCAATGTCTCCATTTATTCTTGTTCCAGCACTTGGTTTGGCACACCTTTAAGATTTCGTAAACGTGCTAAAAAAGTAGCAAAAATACTGCTCTAGCCGGGATCTTTTTCAAAAACGGTTGCCGTTTAGTGCGTACTATGGTCAAGGGTGGCAGGAAGGGGGAGCAAGACTGCTGGCTGGGTACAATCCAGTGCTTCTAAAATATAGTGCCGCAGGGTATCGCGCCGCTCATAATACAGCCGATGCCCCAGGTTGTCCAATTTGATAAAGGTGACGTCGGTGTGTGGAGACAACTGCTCGTAGGCATACTCGGCATTGGAAGGATAAATGAGCTTGTCCGCCTGTCCATGCAGTATCCAGACCGGGCAAGTGATGCGATCCCAGTCGTTCTGGATACAGCCTAAAGCCCGCTGGTGGTTAAATTTCTCTTTGGTGGCCACCCGCGCCCAACGTGGAAACGCCCAGCCCAGCGGCGACTTGATCCAGTAAGCGATCTTGGGAGTCCACTCTGCATTCGGCTCCACCGAGGCCGATTGCAGCAGCAAGGCCCGCACCTGATCGGGGTGATCCATTGCCAACTTGGCGACGACCGCGCCTCCATAAGACGAACCATATAAAGTGATCGGACCGTTTTTAGACAATTCCTTCAGCAAAGGGGCCAGAATTTTGGCTTGCTGCTCAATGGACACCACCGCCCGACCATATCCCGATCCGCCATAGCCTGGACGGTCAACTGCCACCAAACGGGTTTTGCCGTAAAAGGTCGGGTCAGCAAACCAGGCATTGAACTTGAACATCGAGCTGGGTGCGCCATGCACCAGCAAGGTCACTGGCAGCGAATCGGCCCCGACCTGCCAGCCACGCAAGGAGTGATTACCCGAACGGAAATAAAAAATGCTGGGCTTAGTGTCTTCCTCGGCAAAACAACGGCGAATCTGGCGGTCAGAAGCCGTGCGCTTCCAAATGTTGGTCCGGTGGTAAGGGATACACCCCACCAGCAGGGAAATCATGGCCAACAGAATCGCGGCGGGAAGCAGGGCGCAAAATCTCATGCCCGGCTAACGACAAAAAAGATGCCTTGTTTTGTTGGTCCATCCGCGAAGGAATTTGTTAACTTTTCTTGGCCAATGCCATTGGGGAGCGGCGCACTGCTCTCTCTGCGGCTTGCATTTTCAAAAACCCCTATTTTTGCCGCCGCTTAACTGCACACCTGCATGAAGATAACCCCCTTTCGCGCTACCTACGCCAATTTCCGCCATATCCCCTCGCCCGATGACTTCTGCGAAGCGGCCAAGTTCCAGTTCAACGAGTACGTGCAGACCGGAGCGATGGAGCAATTTCCGCAGGCGGCGTTTTATATTTACCAGATCGAAGGCCGCCAGCACCGCCGCCACACTGGATTGATCGCGCTGGATGCCATCGCTGATTTCTTGAACGGGCGGGTAAAAATGCACGAAAAGACCCTGCGCGAGAAAGAGGAACAGCAGATGGCCCTCTTTCTGCGCTGGAACGCGGTCCTCAAGCCCGTGCTGCTCACCCATTCGCCCGTACCAGCCCTCGATAGGTGGCTACAGGCTTTCGCCGATCAGCACAAGCCGTTGTTCACCGTACGTTTTGCCAAAAGTGGTCAGGTGCATCGGGTATGGGCCGTGTCCGACCCAACGGATATAGCCCACCTCCAAGGACTGTTTGCCGAGCAGGTAGGGCGGGTATATATTGCCGATGGACACCACCGCACCACCACGATGGCCCTGCTGCACGAGCAATATGGCCAGCAGCCCGGCGACTATGATTTCGAGCATTTATTCTGTGCCTTTTTTTCCACCGATCAACTGGACATCTTGGACTATAATCGGGTGGTGGAAGCCCCCGCCGAACTGAGTCCCCTGCATCTGATGGTGCAATTGTCCAAAATCTTCGACCTCGAACGATTGGAGGAAGCCCAGAAACCCACTCAAAAACACGAGGTCACGCTGCTGCTGCGCAAAGAATGGTACCGCTTGCGCTGGCGAAAGGAGGTGTTAGAGCAACCCTTGCAGCAGACCGTTTTACTAGATGCCAGCCTGCTCAACGAATTGGTACTGCGCGACCTGCTGGGCATAGAGGATGTGCGCACCGACCAGCGTATTACCTACATAGATGGTAGCAAGGGAATCAAGGGGATGGAAAAAATGGTGAAAAACGGCCCTAATCGCCTCGGCTTTTTGCTCTATCCGGTCTCTTTTGATGACCTTCGGCAACTGGCTGATGCGGGCGAGAGCCTGCCGCCCAAGAGTACCTATTTTGAGCCGAGGATACGGAGCGGGGTGTTGGTGCAGTCGCTGGTGAAGGAGGGGGGGACGGGATTAAGTACATTGTAATTTAAGTTTTTTGGCAAAACCGAACGCTGCGCATCTCCCCTGGCCTTCGGCCACCCCCTCCAAAGGGGGATACCGAGCGCGACAACCGAGCGCAATGCCACGCTCACAAAGTTTCTCAAAAGTTTCCCCTTATGCTCATCAAAGCCTCCCGCATTACTACCCTCACCGATGCCCGTTACTTTGCTGCCAGAGACGTGCATTTCCTGGGCTTCAACCTCGAAGCCGGTACGCCTGGCTATCTGGACCCGATGTATGTGCGGGCCATCCGTGAGTGGGTGCAGGGACCGCTCATCGTCGGGGAATTCTCGCGGGTACCCGTGGCCGAAGTGCGCGAAGCGGCGGCTTTTTTTGGGCTGGATGCGGTGCAGGTCACGACCGATTATT
>JAYUXG010000766.1:0-13987 GCA_043753125.1 Saprospirales bacterium
CGTCCGCCCTACGCGTGCGTAGGGCGGACGGTTCCCGACAGGATGACAAATGTAGATTGCCTTAGTAGTCTAAAGCGGTTAATCAGGGCTGCAACACCAAAATGCCCGGTAGATTGCGCCCCCAGCCGTCGTAGTCCAGCCCATAGCCGATAACGAAGCAGTTTTCGATATCGAAGCCAACGTGCTCCACTGCCACCGGAAATTCGAGGGCATCGGGTTTGCGCAAGAACGCCACGGTGGACAGCGAGGCAGGCTGTTGTTCGCGCAGATGTTCCAAGAAAAAATGCAACGTCCGTCCCGTATCTACAATGTCTTCCACCACCACGATGTGGCGGCCGCGGAGATCCTTCTCCAGGCCCATGATGGTTTGTACATCGCCCGTAGAGCGGGTGCCAGTGTAAGAAGCCAATTTGACAAAGCCCACCTCACAATTGCCATCGAAGGCCCGGATCAGATCGGCGGCGAAAACAAAAGCACCGCTTAAAATGCTGACAAACAGTGGATTGTCGTTTTTATATTGTTTAGTAAGGGCTGCGCCTATTTCGCGTACGCGTGCCTGGACTTGGGTGGCCGAGAAAAGAGGTACGAAAGACAGGTCCCTAATTTGGATTTTTTCAGACATAGCGGCAAAACTACCGTTCTACCGGAACGGTTTCAGTCATTCAAGAGACAATTTTCCAAACAGTGTCGAAAATCGCCAACCGTGGAAAACCTAGGCGTGGTACACTTCGTAGATGATATCGAGGTTTGTGTTCCATGCATTGCCCTCTGGTCCAAGGGGGTTCCCTCTGCAAAAATCGTTGCTCTCCATTTCTACCGATTGCGAGTAATACCTAACATTGGTGCTTCGTCTTGCCGGAGACCACTACACCTATTTTCTACTTTCATTCAAACCATTCAACATTATGACAAATAGCCAACACCGCTATCTGCGTTTCTTTCGGTTGCTTCCACTCCTTCTATTGTTGGTAGCAACCTTATCTTCTAAAGCACAAACCATCTATGCCCTTTCCGATGGTGCCCTTATTTCTTTCAATGCTTCCACACCGGGTACGCTAAACAGCACCACGCAGATCAGTGGAGTAACTGCTGGCCAAGCCTTGGTGGGGTTGGACTTCCGTCCAGCCACCGGCCAATTGTACGCCTTGGGCTACAACTCCAACACCGGCGAGGCTCGCCTGTACACCATAAACTTGGCCACCGGCGCGGCAACGGCCATCGGCGCAGCAGCTGTGACCCTTAGCCCGAACATGGGCGACATCGGCTTCGACTTCAATCCTACCGTGGACCGTATCCGCGTGACAGGTAGCAACAATACCAACTTCCGGCTCCACCCCGTGACCGGGGCCATTGCTGCCACCGACGGGAACCTGGCCTTTGCCGCCACCGATGCCAATGCCGGCGCGGACCCAAATGTCGGCACCGTCGCCTACACCAATAGCTATATTGGTGGACCGAGCACTACCCTATTCAACTTCGACCTTTCCCTCAATATCTTTACGACCCAAGTACCGCCGAACAATGGCGTGCTAAATACGGTGAATACTGCTGGCAATCCAACCGGGTTGAACCTCCAGGCCAATATTGCCTCGGTGGATTTGGACATTTACTTCAATCCGGCAACCTCCACCAATCAGGCTTACTTGGTCGCCAACGAAGCCAATTCCCTCAACGACAACCTCTACACGGTCAATCTAACCACTGGCGTAACCACATTGGTGGGTGCTATTGGCAGCGGCCAAGAGGTAGAGGATATTGCAGTGTTGATCGACCGCGTGGTCCCGACCAATATCACCGGAGATCTGCTGTACGGTTTGACGGCCGCTGGTAGCCTGATTTCTTTTGATGCCGCCCAGCCGGACATTATTCGTACCCTGGTGCCAGTCACTGGCTTGGCAATGGGTCAAGTACTATCTGGCCTGGATTTCCGTCCGGCGACCGGCCAACTGTACACTTTGGGCTACAATGCCGCCACTGGAGAAGCCCGCTTATACACCATCAATCTGGCCACCGGAGTCGCTACTGCGGTGGGGGCGGCCCCTATCACGCTGGCTATCGGCCTGGGTAAAGTTAGTTTCGATTTCAACCCGGTGGTGGACCGCATCCGGGTAACGGGCAGCAATAATGCCAACTACCGCCTGCACCCTACTACTGGCGCGTTAGCTGCCACCGATATGAACTTGGCTTTTGCCGCAGGCGATGTAAATGCAGGGCGGAATCCTTCGGTAGGTACGGTGGGCTATACCAACAGCTTCGCTGGCACTACGGCCACAACATTGTATAACTACGACGACTCGCTGAATGTGTTCACAACGCAGATGCCACCCAATAATGGCACCCTCAACACCGTTGGCACTGGCTCTGGCATCACCCAAAACCTGACGGATCCTACGTCTGATCTGGACATTTTTTACGACGCCGCCACTGCCCAAAACCGGGCTTATTTGGTTGCAAACGTCGGCGGCATCACTGACAACCTGTACTCGGTCAACCTGACTACTGGCACGGTTACTTTGATTGGCCGGATTGGCCTCGGCACAGCCGTCACTGATATTGCTGCCTTCATACAGTCGCGGATCGCTTTGGTCTGCCCTAACGTAGTGGATACGACTGGTATCGGGGGCGCAAGCTTAGTGATCAACTTTCCTACTCCTACCGCTACCTCGGGCTGCGCTGGTGGAATCACGGTTACGCAAGTATCTGGCCCGGCCAGCGGCAGCACCTTCCGGGCTGGCGATACGCAGGTGTGCTATATGGCTACCGACGCCTGTGGCAACACGGCGACTTGCTGCTTTACGGTCACGGTACTGGAGACCGCTTGCGATGTCAAAAGCATTGGCTGTGTGCGCTTCGATGTACTTTCGGTCCGCAAGGATTCGGTAGGTAACAAGGTGTACCGGATACGGGTAACGAACAGCTGTACGGTTGCCCTGAATTATGTAGCCTTCCAAGTACCAGATGGTGTTACGGCAGTCAGCCCAGCCACCAATTCTACCTACACGGCGGCCAGTGGCCGTACTTATACGGTGCGCAATCCGAATTTCAGCCCTTTCTATTCCATCCGCTTCAAAGCCAATGGCACGGGTATGAGCGGTGGCCAGAGCGATATTTTTGAGTATTCTTTACCGCAACAAACCGACGTAGACTACATCCTGCTGATGGTGCGCTTGGCCGACGGTACGGGCTACCAAGCGTATGGCAATACTTTTGACTGCTCGTTGCAAAACTTCGACTCTGTAGTGTCGCGGGAGCAAAAAAATGAACAGCCTACCTTTGCCAACACGATGACGGTGTACCCAAATCCAACGACTGGTCAAGTGTTTGTTGACCTGTCCTCTTGGAATGGCCAGCGCGTCAACCTGACGGTCTTCAATGTGACCGGTCGGCAGGTGCAGCGCATGGAAGTGGAGGCAGCGACGGAAGCCACGGCATTACAACTGCCGGGCAATCTGACCAGCGGATTCTACTATCTGGAAATGAGTGCCGCCGATGGCACCAAGCAGGTGCAGCGTCTGGTGGTGCAGCGATAGGATTGGTTATCGGTTAATTGGTTATTGGTTAACTATTTGGCATTCAGCCTGAATTGCTTTAAAGTGCTGTTTGTCCAATATCTATAAAAAATGCGGCAACATTGGGATTCCCCGATGTTGCCGTATTTGCATTTAGTAAGGCAGTTTTTGGCGGTTGAATTTTTGAAAAAATACCCAACGCCAATCTCATGGGACATTCTTAAATGGCCTTATTTTTGCTGTCAAATAGTCAATATGATCTGCCCTGCTTTTTCTCCTCTGATGGTTTGTTGTTGCTGTCCGGCTCGGAACACCGAAGCGGCCTGGCAATGCATTCCTATGGACGATCATATTTTCTGATTCGAGGAGATGCTTTGCAGCAAAAAGCCCTTTGGTGTCCGCACCAAAGGGCTTTTTGTTTGCCCAGCTTCCAATAGGCAAAAAGACAATAAACAAAGCAGCACTGGAAAGTCTCCACCCCCTCAACGGTCTAAAACATTCTCAACATCAAAAAATATGAAACTCGATATTTTGGCCATTGCCGCCCACCCGGACGATGCAGAAGTGGCCGCTGGCGGTACTCTGTTGCGCCATGTGGCCTTGGGCCGGAAAGTCGGCCTGCTGGACTTGACCAAGGCCGAGCGTAGCACGCGCGGTACGGTGCCGCAACGCACCCAGGAAGCCCACCGGGCAGCGGAACTGCTGGGCGCAGCGGTCCGCGAGCAGTTGGATTTGCCCGACTGTTTCTTCACCGCCGATGAGGCCAGCCTGTTGAAGGTCATCACCAAAATCCGCCAGTACCAGCCGGATATTATTTTGGCCAATGCCCCGGACGACCGTCACCCCGATCACCAACGGGCGGCCGCGATGGTGGTACAAGCGGCTTTTCTCGCTAACTTGGTGAAAATAGAAACGATGCAAGACGGCAAAATCCAGCCCGTCTGGCGGGTACGGGCTATTTACCACTACGTGCAAGACCGCACCTGCCAGCCCGATCTGGTGATCGACGTTACGCCGTACATGGATCGGAAGTTCGAGGCCATCCAAGCCTACCAATCGCAGTTTTATCAGCCGGACTGCACCGACCCGGAGACCCCGATTTCCTGCCCGTCTTTTTTTGAGGCGTTGCGCGGGCGGAACGCAATGCTGGGCCGACAAATCGGGGTAGAATATGCAGAGGGATTTACGGTGGCGCGCACGGTGGCGCGCACGGTGGGGGTGCGGGATTTGTTTGATTTGGGGTAAGCATCCTTTCAGCTTGCTTCGATCAAGTAAACTTCCAATGCTTCCCCATTCCGCCCATCCATTTTATCGGTGCAACGGCAGAAAAAATCTCCTTTCACGTGCTGGCAAGTGTCGGCAGAAAGGTTGACTTGCCCAATTTTACCCATTTGCTTGATGCGGGCGGCGATGTCCATGGTATCGCCCCAAAGATCGTAGCTGAACTTCGTCTGCTCCACCACGCCAGCCACTACCGGCCCGGAGTGAATACCAATGCGGGCCTCGAACCAAGGAAGATTTTGGAGGATGCGAGACGCCTTGAACTCTTTCAAAAATCGCTGCATTGCGATGGCCGCTTGCACCACCCGTAGCGGGTGGTTTTGGTCGGACTGGGACAGTCCGCCCGCACACATATAGCAATAGCCCAGCGTCTTGATTTTTTCGAGGCGGTGCTTTTTTGCGATCTCGTCAAAATTTCTAAAGCAGAGGTCAATATCTCCCACGAGCTCTTCGGGCGACTGCTCTGTGGAGATACGGAGAGCGGCTTGGAGCTGGCAGAACAGCACGGTGGCCAGTTCGTGTTTTTTGGCCATGACTCGTCTGGTTCGCTCAAATTCGTCGGCCACGTCCGGCGGGAGGATTTGGCGGAGTAAATCTTCGTTTTTTTGTTTTTCGAGGACTAATTCGCTGGTGTCTGGCGGCAAACCGTTGTCTTTTCCGGCCACTTCCGGCCCTATTGCTTCTGGGGGTTGGGTCGGCGGCTTGGGTGCTGCTGGCCTTGCGCCCGGTTCTTTGGCAATGGGCAGGGATTTCAGCAGCTCGGTAAAATAGCCATCGCCCACGCCTAGGGATTTGCGCTTTGCGCCCATCCATATCTCTACCGTGCGGTCTGCCCGGTGGACGCGCAAGATACGGTTAGGGTTGATGATATTGACCCTGCTGATGCGTTGGAAACGTGCGGGGGGCAGCATTTCGAGGAATTTGCTGAGCGTCAAATCCACTTGATGGGTGTCGGTGTCGGTCACGACGTAGGTCTCACCACCGCCAGCCGCTTCCAAATAGGCTATTTTGTCAAAATCGAGCCGGAGCAGGTTGCCCCGGTCACTGATAAAAATGTAGTGCGGAGCGTTGGGTGCGGGGGCAGACGATGCGCTGCCCCACTTGGCCGCCAGCAGCGCATCAATCGACTTGCGTAGCTTGGCTTGCCACTCGTCCAGAAAGGGCTTGGCCAAGAACTGCACCAAAAAAAGCCGATGGTCATTGAGGGTGCTTTGGGCATATTCGTCGGGGTAGGCGGTCGTCACTACGCTATAGGGGAGCGGGACACCATTGGCCTGCAGGCGTTTGAACACGGCAAACACATCGCCGCCGATGAGTTTGATATCAATAAAGGCCGTGTCGGGTCGGGTCTCCAGAATGAGCTGGTAGGCATCGTTTACGGTAGCAGCTTCACACACGAGCTCGAGCTCGGGGGAATGCTTTAATATTTTGATTAGCCCTGCACGCTCGCCGGGATCATCTTCGAGGACGATGGTGCGGAGTTTTTTCATATAGCAAATCAAATTAGGCAAAGATAACCGACTTACAGGTCGAAATTGTACTGCTTGGGTATCCGCACGACCACTCGTGTGCCGTACGCCCGCCCGTCTGCGTCGACAAAAATGCCGTTCTCATAATGTTGTTCGAGCGGCAGCGCGTTCTGCCGGTTGTGGATCGTTTCCAGTTCTTTGAGCATTTTCACGCCCTGTTGGGTGCCTTCGGAACCAAGCCTTTTGGCCGTTGCACGCCCCACACCATCGTCCTCAATAGTAATGACAGCATAGGGACCATCTTCGCGCAGGCCGATGATGATCTGTCCAATCCCCGTGGTAGTGTTGCGGATGCCATGCTCGACCGCGTTTTCCACGTGAATCTGCACCACCATCAACGGTACGACCACACGTTCGAGCCGGGTGAGGGTTGCTTGGTCCGGCATGGCGTAGCGCAGCTGGTCGCCGAAACGGCTTTTTTGGATGAATAAGTAGTTTTCGGCCAGTTTCATTTCCGCACGCATGGAATGGTAGGCCTTTTTGTTGCGGCTATTTTTGAACACCGTGCCGATGTTCTCGGAGAGCTTGCCCACCACGCGCACGGCTTCCGCATCTTCGCCCAGCCGTATCTGCAGCCACTGTAGAGCATTATTGATGAAGTGCGGATTTAGTTGATTAACAATGGTTTGTACTTGGAGTTTATCTTTTTCCTTGTCGATCTGGGTCATTTGGTTAAGGGATTTTTCGATCTGTAGCTGCTGTTGGGTGATCTGAAGGTTTTGGCGGGCGATGACCCGCTCTCTATGCCGCCAGAGGGCACCGATACCGATGACAGCGCCCAGGAACAGCAGCCAATACTCTGCGTTCTGCCACCAGACGGGTGGCACGGTCAGCCGAACTTCCGCTGTGGGTGACCGGATGCCGTTGCGCTCCGCCACTACCTCGAATTTATACTGGCCAGGGGCGAGGCTTGGGAACTCAAAGAACCCGCTTTCGCGCAGTTCGGAGAAAGCAGTATCGCCCGAAAATCGGTAGCGATAGCGTACATTGTCGAGGAGTTGCGGGTTTAAGTCGGGGCTGAACCAAATCTTGCCAAATGCGGATCCACTGCCAACCTCTATTACGGAGGAAAATTGGTGAAAGGTCGAGTTGCCAATCGTGACGCTATCAATATGGACACGTTCCGTGGAGGTATCGCGCACCCAAAGCGAGGGGTCAAAACAGGTGGTGCCGCCGGAGCCGACGAACCAGATGCGTTTCTCACGGTCTACCCAGATGCCATTCTGGTTGATGCTGCCCAATAGATGACCGGTCGGCGGGGTGAACGCATAGACGCGGGTATGGTTCGCGTAGAACGTGGGTAGATCAATCAGAAAGAAGCCAACGCTGTTAGCTACAATCAACGTGTGTTCGTCGTAGAGGCGGCAGACGGAAACGAGCGATTCGCCCAAGTAGTCCAGGGCCACTATACGCAGTTGCGCCAGCAGGTCGAAATCGGCGGCCATATCCCCAGGCAAGGAGAGGAAAAAAAGTCCCTGGTCAGTGCCGAGCCAAAGATTTCCCTTCGGGTCTTCGGCCATGCTCATTACCCCGTGATTTTCGGTGCGGCGGCCTTTGGTCCAGTTCCATATCCTTTCGCTTTTTGGCTCGAAACAAGCCAGCCCCGTATTGGTATGGCCCATCCAGTAGTGCCCCTTGCTGTCTTCCAGGGCGGTGTGGATAGTGGAAGTAAATTCAAGCCCTTTGGACGCATCGATTTTTCGCCAAGCTTGGTCATCGCCCATATCAGCATGCTTAGGCAGTATCCACAGCCCCTTGTAAAAAGTGCCGCGCATCAGCTGTCTTTTTTTGTCGTAGGCCAGGTAGGTGGCCATAGTGCCATCGCTATACCGGCTCCAAGTCTGCTGGCCGTCAAAACGAAGCAATCCATTGGGGCGGGGGCCTTCGATATTGAAATACATATCGCCGGTCCGTGGGTCCACCACACTACCATCGTCGTAGTGGGTGAATGGTCGTAAGAAGTCGGGCTGCGGATGCACGTTCAGGCCATCGAAACGCGCCAGCCCCTTCCCATACGAAGCAAACCATATTTGCCCATCAGCGGCTTGAGCCACGGCCCAGGTTTGCGGTAGCATATGGGGTGCCTCCAGCGGCACGGTCTGTATTTGTGGGAAAACGCGCAACAGGGCAGTCTGGGAAGTAACCCAGTAAGTACCCGCCCGATCTTTCGTGACTTGGGCGGGCAGGTGGTAGGTAGCAAAGACGCAGGTGCCGAGCAGGCGCAAAGCGGCATCATATTCGGCCAGCAGGTAGCGCGGTTTGGCACCAGGCTGATCGGTCAGTTTCCAGATGATGTTCACTTTTCGATTAAAAAAATCCACGGTCGCATACTGTACGCCGGTGACAGGCTGGGTTGTGCGCCCATTCAAGAGGCGAACGGCGGGCGGGGACAGCATTTCCCAATGATTATCGCGCAGGAACCAGACGTTTTTAAAATTACCGATGATCGGAAAGTCGAGAACACTCATAAAATCGTTCAGGTTGGTCGGCCGCTCTCCCGCCGGGGCACGAAGATCGCGCCTTCCAGATTATGGCCGTTTCTCAAGATCAGGCTGCTCGACTGGCTGGCGGTGTCGTCCGGCAGCTGGAGGCGGATGGACTTCTTACCGCCGGTCTCGGGATCGAAGCGACTGATTTGCCGGGTGCTGTGATCGAAGAAATAAATTTGACCATCGGGAGCGATGACCATGCGCTCTATTTCTTTTCTTCGGTTTTCGGAGGGTTTGAAAGGGTGAAATTTTCCATCGTTGTCCAGCATGGTCAGGCCATACTGGCCGTGGTCAAACCACCTCCTACCCAAGCTATCCTGCCAGCACTGATCTACCCTGTTGGCCAGCAAGCCATTTTTGGTGGAAAAAGCCGTCCATTTCTTTCCGTCAAAACGCGCCGCCCCGGCCATATAAGTGCCTACCCACAAGTAGCCCGCCCGGTCTTGGTACGTACTGATGTACGTGCCGGTCGGCAGGCCATCCTTGGCACTGTACTCGACCACGGCACAGGATTGGGCATTGGCCGACCGGCCAAATAAAGCCGCAAAAAAGAAGGTAAAAAAGAATCGGCGCATGAGAAAATAATACAATTAAGGCCGGTCCCGGCTCGGCAAAGGTAACGTGTCGGCATGAACGCGGTGGAAAGGGCCGTGAAGGGGATGTTTTGGGCCGGCAAGGGAAACTTGGACGGTAGGTACTCTGGCAACGCCTGCATCCCCCAACCAAATATTTTCGTGGCTGGAAAGGGCGGGTTTACGGCTGGTTTTTAGGGTATTGGTGGGGCGATGGTTGTTCGATAGGGTAGGTGGAGGTTAGTTTTGTGGTCTTAGTTCTACTTTGTCGAATTAGGAATAGTTTTTATATTGGTTTATATCGGCTTGTCTCTGGGCGTGTCTTTTTTGGATTGCGATGGTTATTCCGTGTGGGGAGTTGAGTTTGTTGGCGAGAGTTTTGGCGAGTACCATTTTCACATCTGGGCAGGACAAGAGGGGCATTTCGTCTTTTTGTTCGATCCGGGTGTGGAGGATAAAATGGAGGGCCATCATGGTCAGGGCGACGTGGTGGTGCCAAGCGATCCATGATCGCACTTGGTACTGGTGCAGTCCGAGTTGTTCTTTGACATCCTGAAAGGCTCTTTCCACCCAATATCGCTGCATTTGGCGGTAAAGGGCGTCCAGGAGGGCGATGGGTTGGTGGGCTTGAAAACAAAGGCTAAACTTCACTTCCGATCCGTCCAGTTCCCTGGAGATAAGGAGTTGCAGCGTTTCGGCTTTGTCCTGGTGCGCCGCGTCCTATACCCATACGTCCAACAGCAGGGCTTGGCGCTTTAACGGTCCTTTGGTTCCCCTGCGGTGCACAAGGGTCTGCCATTGGTCGGCGGGCAGGGTCGATAGCAGGTTTTTGAGCAATACCGGCTTTTGGTCGCTCTTGTAGCGAGTAGGCGTACGCCCCCTGCCGTCTTCTTTCGTCGGCACGTATGGTGCCGGATTGCTTAGGTAAACGCCCAGGCTTTCTCCCACGTCCAGCACAAACGCCCGGCCTGTTTCTTGCAAAAACTGTCGCAGACCCGGTGAATTGCCATACTGCGCGTCCCCGCCGACCCAGTCGTAAGTGGCATTACCGACCAGGCCCTTGACGATCTGGATGGCCAGTTCAGCCTTGGTGCGGTAGTGTCGTTCGCTCTTGGGCACCCCCGCGGCCTCGCAGCGTGCAGCATCTTGGGTCCATTCCTTAGACAGATACAAGTACCCGCCGACCAGACCTACCTTGTCCCCTTTGCACAGTACTCCAAATACGCCCACTTGCCCATTGTCTACCTTCCCCACGTTACCAAGATATTGGCGAACCACGCCGACACTCTTTTTCCCCGATTTCCGCCACCCGCTCTCATCCAGAATCAGACCGCAAGGCTCTGGTAAAAAAGCAAGACTGGCCGCCATTTGGCGCGACACCTCCCCCATCACTCCCAAGTAGTCCCAGGGCGAATGGCTGATGAAGTGGTGAAGGTTTTGATAAGCAGTGTCGGGAAGGCGTTCCTGCATCCGTTCTATATTGCTTTTGCAATCGTGAAAAAGCCCTTTCAGGTAAGCACTACATTGAGCCAAACCGCTCTTGCGCCCACACACAAAATGCCCTTCATAGGTCGCAGCGTAGACCTCAATTTTTTTTCGTCCATGACCAAATCTAAAACCTTAAAACCAAATATCAAGCATTCCTCTAATTTGACAAAGTAGAACTAGGCGTGTATTGTTTTTGGGTAGGAGACGATAATCGCTTCATCTGGCTGGGCACGTATTCCGGCGTAGGTCTTTTACGCCTGGATAAGCAACAAAAACGTTGGAAGCAGTACTTGTTTCAAACGGCCGCCGGAGTGCCTTTGCCGGAAAATTCTATAAATGGGCTTTATCCTAAACAAGATGGTCAGCTTTGGATCGGTGCAGGAGACAAAAATTTAGTATTTGACTTGGCGCGTGAAACGTTTAGCCGCTATGAGCATCGGCCGGATGACCCAACGTCGCTGCCAAAAATTCCGGGAAACACCAGTTTGTCCGATCAGGAGGGCATCCATTGGTTTGGGGTGCCGGAGATCGGAGCAAGTCTGACGAAAACAGTGCCCGGACATCAATTTTTTAAAAACTCTGAATCCATCAGCGGACCAAAATATGTACCGGCTATATGGAAAGACCCCCTGACGGGCGATCTGTTTTATGGAATTAATAAGCAAGATGAGTGTCCCGAGCCGGTCATAGTGAAAATCGATGGAAAAGACGGAAAGGTAACCATGCGGCCTTACCCGGAAATTCCGGAACGGTACTGCGGGAGCAAATTCATTCGTGTCCTGCGGGGCGACCCTTCCGGGGCGTTTATTTGGGCGGCAACCGCTAGCGGCTTGTTCCGCCTGGATCCCCGCTCTTTAAAACTGACGGCGGTTGGAGCAAAGGTTTCCAATCATCCCACCTGGACAACCGATAGTCTTGACCTTTCCAGCATGGCTATCGGTCTGGACGGCAAGGTGTGGTTAGGCACCAGGGGCGGGGGCATGCTTAGGGCAGAAACCGGAACCGGGAAATTTTATTTATTCAATCCATTGAAAGACAATCCGCATGGATTACTCTATCCAGGTATCAGAACCCTGTACTGCGACCGCAAGGGGCGGGTATGGATTGGATACTGGTTTAATGGGGGTGTTTCCCGTTTCGACCCGGCCGCCAACACATTTACCTATTTTAAAGATTCGCCGGGCGATTCCACCGCGTTGCAAGCCGGGATTGTTTTCAGCTTTGCAGAGACCACCGACGGGCGGATGTGGGTTAATTACAAAACCGGGTTTTGTTTCATTGATGCAAATGACAAAATCCACCCGGTGTCGGCCGTGGGCAGGCTTGACCCGCGTCGCGTGGTAGTCGATCGGCAGGATAAACTCTGGGTGACTACCCATACCTATAAGCTACTGCGCTACTCACCCCAAACAGGGGAGATACAGGTATTTGACCACCAAAATGGTTTTGTGCCCAACGACTTTATGGATGGCCTGTACGTTGCCCAGGATGGCGAGATTTTTTTCTCCGATCAATACCGCTGGCGTCCCGAAATGCTGCGCCGCGACTCCGCCCCCTTCCATGTCGTTTTTTCTCGCTTTCGCATTTTTGAAAAGGACACCTTTTTTGGCCGTGATCTGAACTACCTGGACCAAGTCATGCTGCGCCACGACCAGAATTTTTTCGCCATTTCTTTTGCTGCCCTGGCACTAGCCAACCCCACCAAAAACACCTACGCCTACCGGCTCGACGGCCTGGAAGCGGACTGGGTGTATTCCGGCATCCGCCATGAAGCCAGTTACACCAACCTAGCGCCGGGGAATTATACGTTTTGGGTCAAGGCGGCAAACGAGGATGGGGTCTGGGCCTCGGCACCGATCGCCTTGCAAATCCAAATCCTGCCCGCCTGGTGGCAGACCGCCTGGTTTAGAATGTTAGTTGCGCTGGCAGCAGTTGGGCTGATGACCGCCTTCTATCGCCAGCATCTGGGCAGGGTGCGGGCGAAGGCCGAGACGAGGCAAAAAGCCGCTGAACTACAGCAGCTGCAGGCCGAATTTCGCCAGCGCCTGGCCGAGACCGAGATGGCCGCCCTGCGCGCCCAGATGAACCCGCATTTCCTGTTCAACGTCATGAATTCCATCAATCGCTTCCTGCTGGAAAACGACGCGGGAGAAGCTTCCATCTATCTGACCAAATTCAGCCGCCTGATCCGGCTGGTGCTGGAGAATTCGCGCAGTGAAAAGGTAACGCTGGAAAACGAGCTGGAGGCCCTACGGCTGTACATCGAAATGGAAACCCTGCGCTTTAAACAAAAGGTGCGCTACCAAATGGAGATTCAACCCGATATTGACCTGAAATTCACCCGCATTCCCCCGCTGCTGCTCCAGCCCTACGTGGAAAATTCCATCTGGCACGGACTGCTGCATAAAGAAGAAGGTGGGACGGTCACGGTACGCGTCCAACAACCGGAAGAAAACCGGTTGCACGTGGAGATTACGGATGATGGCATCGGCCGGGCGGCGGCGGCGGCCCTCCACAGCAAAAGTGCTCAGCGCCATAAATCCTTCGGGATGCAGGTAACGCACGAACGAATTCAAGTCATCAACGAGTTGTACTACACTCAAACGCGGATCGATATTCGGGATTTAGTCTACCCGGATGGCTCCGCTGCGGGAACGATGGTTACGCTTGATATTCCGGTGTAAATAAACGATGAACTATGAACACCCACGATGCCACTAACAGACTGGTCAACTAATCAACCAGTCAAGCAATTTATGAAAGCAATCATTATCGACGATGAACCCGATTGCGTGGCCGTGGTCAGCACGTTGCTGAAACGCTATTGCCCGCAGGTGCAGGTCACCGCATCTTGCACCGATTCGACGGAAGGGCTGGGCAAACTCCGGGCAGAGCCGCCCGATCTGCTGTTTCTGGATATCGAAATGCCCAAAATGAACGGCTTCCAACTGCTCGATCAGTTAGGGGATCTTCCCTTTCACCTGATTTTCACCACCGCCTATGATATGTTTGCGGTGAAGGCCTTTAAATACTGTGCGCTCGATTACCTGCTAAAGCCCATTGACCCGGCCGAACTGAAAAGTGCCGTGGCCAGGGCCGAGGAAAAAAACCAGGTGGAT
>JAYUXG010000767.1:0-2390 GCA_043753125.1 Saprospirales bacterium
GTGGTATCCGGGGTTTGGCCGAAGGCCGAAAAGGCGAGGAGAGGCCATGCGGCGAGGAAGAAATTTTTTTTCATAATTGCGAAGCAGGATTGAAACGGATTTAGAAAGCGAGACCGGCACGAAGCTTCGCCGTGATCTCAACATCATGCCCATAACGGTCAGTGCCCGTGTATCCATTAGCAAGATGTACATACGTGTTGGTTATCCGGGCTTGGGTGGCCACTATTTGGAAATCAACGAACCCGTGTTGGAAAAGGCGGTGCTGGATGCCACAAAGCAAGCTACCGCTGGTGCCCTTGGTTGTAATCCGGGTATCGACTGGCAGGCAGCCCACAACGCCACATTGGTAACCCTGCGAACCGCCACGCCCTTCTACCCAGCGGAACTGCGCCCCCACGTACAGACCGGACAGGTTGTTGCCCGACTTGCCCTTGGCGATGCGCCGCCTTTGCGTATAATAATATCTGGATTGCAGAGAACCGCCATAAGTGTTGCCGTTTCCAGTATATTCGTAAGGGTTGGCCCCACTATTGTACAAATTGTAAAAATGTCTCGCTGACCATTCCCCCTGCACTTCCAGCGAAAGAGGCCAAATACCCAACTTACGTTTGGCGCATTTTCCTGGGTGACGGAGATGAAGGTGGTGTCGGGGGTTTGGCCGAAGGCGGAGAGGGCTGGGAAGAACCAGGCAGCGAGGAAAAGATTTTTTCTCATAATACGAAACAGATTAGAAATGAATCTAGAAAGCGAGACCAGCGCGGAGCCGTAAGGCAACGTTGAAATTTCGGCTACTTACGGCATCGGCTTGTGGCGAGTACTTGGTGCGCAGCTGATCCTGCGAGCCTACCACCTGAAAATCAACAAACCCTTTCTGGAAGAGGCGGTGCTGGATGCCCCAAACTAGGCCACCACTGGTGCTTTGGGTATGCTGCTCTCCAGAGAAGGGCGAACAATCGGATGTCCCACAATAGTAGCCTCGCTGCTGTTCGTTTTTTTCCAGCCATCGGAACTGCGCACCGACGTACACCCCCGACAGGTTGTTACCGGACTTGCCTTTAGCAATGCGTTTTTGCTGAGAGTAGTAGTACCTGGATTGCAAAGTAGCGCCGTGGGTAGTATTGCGTTGGGTGCTTTCATAATACTGACCGATAGAATGATAGATATGTTGCAAATTCCACTCCCCCTGGGCCTCCAAAGAAAAAGGCGAGGCCCCTATTTTGCGCTCATAACCAACGGATAGGCGACCTTTCAGGTCGTCGAAGGTGTTGATTCTAAGTAAGTTGTACAAATCTACTTTCCACATTTGCCGCTCCTCGCGGAAGCAGCGCAGCACGTCGCAGTAGCCGCCCGCTGAAGCTGTGGCCTTAGGACGGGCGAGGGCCAAGCCCAGGCCAATTTCTGAATTGGCAAACAGATTCCAGACCCTTTTGGACGGGTATTGCTGCCAAGCCGAACCATATTCCTTTACTACACCCACGCCAAAACCCATATCCAAAAACCCATATCGGAACAGCCGCCGTTGCAGCCCATAGCGTAGGGCAAGGCTGCGCTGATCGCCCAAGATGGAATATCTGCCAGTATTGGTGTTCGTACGCAAATACACCGCTTCCAGACCGATGTAATTGCCGCTCATGTTGTTGGCACTTTTGCCCTGTCTTATGCGACGCGGCATGGCGTAGTACCAGCGTGGCTCCACGGCAAAACGATGGTCTTCGACCGTTCGCCCCCTACTGTAAGGACTAGGCGGAGAATAAGCATAACCAAAGCCATAGGAGCCATGCAGCGAAATGGCGGGGAGGATTTTTACCTCGGCACTGGACCGGAGCAGATCATCTTGCTGATCAGTAATAGCTGAAAAATTCAGCGCAAACAGCCAGCGTGTTGGCTCTAAAGTGCTGAATACCTGGTCGTAGTGATCCATCAACTGTTGTTTTTCCAGCGGCGCGTTCTCCTGGCTGATAGAGATGAATGTAGTGTCCGAGGTTTGGCCCGCCAGTGTCATGCCGCATGAAAAGAGCAGGAGAAAGAGAAATATTTTTTTCATAAAAAATTGATTATGAATGGTTTGAAGGTCAGATAAGTGTAGTTGATAAGGGTTTATGAAGGTTTATAAAAGTTGATAAAAAAGGCAAAACATGCTAAATCAATGATCAGTGATTGTAATTATCAACCTTAATCAACCCTAATCAACTTTTATCAACCTTTTGAGACACCGCCCTCTTTACTGTACCGTGATCTTGCCAAAAGTGGTCTCTACCGATACCTGCGGGCGGTCTGTACCCTGTCGAAGGGATGCCTGTTTAACATGGCCGTTGGCGCTGGCCTCGAAATGGGGATTGGCGGGCACTTTTACCTCGCCGTAGGTAGCCTGCAACGTAAAGTTGTGGCGG
>JAYUXG010000768.1:0-2389 GCA_043753125.1 Saprospirales bacterium
TGTTCCAACACAAAGTTGTTGGCCCCCAGCCAGTTTTGCAACAGCGTGGCGAACACTTGCCGATAGTCGTTCTGTACGCCCTGCAACTGGTTATCATTGGTTAGGTTGGTCAAGTTCACGTTAGTACCCACTATGCCCGCCTGGATGTTTTTGCCAAACAAAAACATGGGGGCCAGTGTGCCATGATCGGTGCCAAAAGAACCGTTCTCTTCCGCACAGCGTCCAAACTCCGAGAAAGTGCAGGCCACTACCTGATCATCCAGACCCAGGTTTTTAAGGTCATCGAAAAAGACCTTGGTAGCGTCTGATAACTTGCGCAACAGGTTGGCATGGTCGCCAGTGGTCGTCACCCCCTCTATAATCTGGTCGCCGTGTGTGTCAAAGCCACCCATGTTGCATAGGAAAATCTTGGTCTTGCACCCGCCCTTAATCAGTCGGGCAACCGTCTTCAATTGGTCGGCGAGGGTGTTGCTGTTGGGTGCGGGGTAAGCCGCCGCCGTAGAATTGCTGCCTGCGTTGAAGGTTGCGCTGATACGCTGGGCATAAAGGCTGGTGCTCAGTTCCACACCCATAATATACTCAATCTCGTCGCCATAGTCGGAGTCGGGAATGTTGGTCATGGGCATGCCGCCGATGGTTTGGATCAGCGAATAGAAACCGCCTGCATCTTGCCCGCTTAGGGTAATCACGTTTTGGTGTTCGGTTTCCGTGTGAAAGCCCAGGGACGGATTGGGGCTGCCCAGTTGGATGCCGAGCGGGTCGGGATTGTTGGCGGTTGGCACACCCAGCACGTCGGGGTACATGGCCTGTAGCGAACGACCCATCCAGCCGGAATTGATGCTGTTGTTGACCGCTGTGCCATCGCCGCCGGTGAGCCACAAGTCGGCGCCTTTGAAGTGCGACTGGTTCATGTCAGCGTAGCCAGCTGCTTGCACGATGCTGGCGCGGCCATCATCGTACATCTGTTTCATGGAGAGCATGGCCGGGTGCAGGCCTACCCGGTCAGGGCTGGCCAGCGTGTTGTCCAAGTCGATGTACTTGTTTGTCCCAGTGTTGGGGATGCGGATGCTGGGCCGCAAATTGGCGTAGAGATCGTATTGCTCCACCGGAATGACAGCGTTCAGGCCATCGTTGCCGCCGTTGAGCTGGATAAGTACCAACACGCGGTCTTCTACGCCGTCGCAGGTGGACATGATTTTGGCCAGGGTGCGATTGGCAAAGGGCCGCATCGGGAGACCGTTTACCACAAACGGCGTAATGCCCAGCGGCGGAAGTATCTTGAGAAAGTTTCTTCTTTTCATAGCTTAGAGGGTTTGAAATTCCGGGGAAAACATAATGTTGTTGATAAGCCGTTCCAGCGGGATTTTCACGTTTTCGTCGTTGTTCGTGTTCAGGTAATCCTGCCAGTCGTAGGTCCAGTCGGCAGGCGGCAAATTGGTGAGGAACACGGTGTTGAAAAAATAATCAAACCGCTCTGCACTGGGCGTTTCGGGCAGCAAGTAGTCCAACAAATCGTTTACCAGCACGTAGGGGTCAGCAGGATCGGTGATGTTACCGCTGTTTTTTACCCAGGGGGCAATGTTTAGCTTAGTACCGATCGTTTTGTTGGTTTGTCCACCAATTGTATTCTTTCCGCTCAACAGAATGGCCGGCAACTTATAGCGGGCAATAATAGTACTGGAGTTGAACCACTGGCGGTAGTAATCGGGTGATTGGTAGTAGCCTGTGTAGCCGGCCACGTTATCCGGATAGAAGAGCTGCATACTGGCCAAAGTCAACATACGGTCCTGCACGCCGCTGCCATAGAAGTTAATGTAATGTTCCACCGTATTGGTGATCGGGTCGGGGATGGGTACCCCAAAATACGTGATGGCCTGCAAGGCCAGTTCAAGTGGGGCCTTGATCATGCCACCGAATATTTCGTCGGTGTTGTCGGAATCGTCGGCATCAAAAAAGTGCTGGCTTTGCAAAAGCTGCTCCAGCACAGGCTTCACCTCGAAATTGCTGGCTATCAGCGTATTGGCAAGCGGTACGATGATATCGTTTTCAATTTCCTCGGTCAAGTTGCGGCTTACAAAAAAACGGTAGAGGCGTCGGCAAAGGTTTTTGGCCGTTTCGGGCTGGGCGAACACCATGTTCACAAATGCGTCCAGTTCCTGCAACATGCCGACATCGGTGGTGGCACCAGTGATGGTGGTGCCTTGGAATTTGGCACTGAAAGTCTTGTTGCCGGTATCGTGCGGTCCCAACTTCGGCACCCCATGTGGCAGACCGGTCTCCGCGTCGAACATATTACGTCCGCCCTGCACCCGAAAACCGGTGAGTACGCGGGCGGCTTGCACAATGTCGTCTTCGGTATAGTTCGTATAGTCGCCGGGGCCGATCTGCG
>JAYUXG010000769.1:0-2384 GCA_043753125.1 Saprospirales bacterium
GCGTGGGCTGGAGCGGTTAGTGTTTACCCAGTTGCGCTGGAGTTGGGTGATTTTTGGATCCTCGTTCAGCTGAATTTCCTGTGCCGATGCGACCGTTTGGAAGCACCACAACGCAATGATCAGGCAAAAAACATATTTTGGAAAAAACGAGTGTTTATTTAAGATGCTCATCAGTTATAATTTTTTGATGATGGCCAACGATGCCGAAGTCCCCAGCCGATCCGCACCGGCATCGAGCAAAGCCTGAGCCTCTTCCGCCGTCTTAATGCCTCCCGATGCTTTGATGCTCATACTCGATGGAGCAATAGCCCGCAAACGGCGTACCATCTCCACCGTAGCGGGATACCCATGAAAGCCAGTGCCAGTTTTGAGCCAGTTCACGCGTGCTTCTTGGGCGTATCCGCAAATTTGGCGGATTTCCGCCTCGTTCAACAAACCGCATTCGAGGATGAGTTTCAACGTCCGCCCGCGCATATGGGTGGCCCGCGCCACGCTGTCTATATCGTGGTGGACGTGGTTCCAGTTTTCACTTTTTACAGCGGCCAGGTTGATCACCACATCCACGTCATTGGCCCCTTCGTCGAGAGCACGCCGGATCTCCTCGCTCTTGGCAGGGATAGCCGTATAGCCCATCGGAAAACCAATGACGGTGACCACGCGGATGGCACTGTCTTCGCCCAATGCCCGACGAGCGTCGCGGACATAGAGCGGTGGGATGCACACACCGTGAAAGCCATGTTTCAGGGCATCGGCACAGAGCTGGCGTACCTCGGCAAGCGAAGTATCAGGCTTCAGCAAAGTATGTTCAATAAACTTGGAAAGTTCTGACATCAAGGAATATCAGGCTTGGTACGACATTAAAACCAGGCGAAGAGAAATACGATAACGAATATCTTTAAAAAAACGAGCCTTCCCGGAGATTGCCGGACGGGAAGGCTCACTGTGCGTTCATGTGGCTCGTGGCGACAAATGTAAAAGACGTTCGTGGATAATTATGCAATTCTTTTCACTATTGCAAATTTTAAGCAAGTGTAGCCGCTGAAAACAGGGTTGAAATTCAAAAACGGGTGCCAATTGTAAAAAGCCGAATCGGACTTCCCCGATTCGGCTAATGCAAAATTACTAAACACGGTATTTTTATTTATAATTTGTCGAGGATGTTGGGTAGTGGTAGATTTTTGAACCCAACTTTTACAGGCTTTGCAAAAACGCCAACAGGGTCGCTTCGCTTGTCTTCTGCGGCTCCATCTGAAACGTGGTATTGGTGCCAATTTCGGTTGCCCGGTGGGCCAGCCAATACTGTTCGCCCAGCTTGCTGATCGCCACCACCTCCACCGGATAACCTTTCGGTGCCTGAAAGCAAAAAGCCTGCTGGATGACATCATATTCCAGTGTGCCTACGGCCAATACGCCCTTAAAAACCACTGCCACCCGGGCGGTCTGGTCAGTCATCGCCGTCGGCAATTCGACACAAAACTTCGATGTTATTTCCGGCAGCGGGCGACCTACACCCACCCAACCAAGGCTGGTTGGATAAGTTTCGTAGCCTTCCAAAAGGTCGGTGCCGCTCACCCATTCCGCTTGATAGGCAGGTTCATTGGTCGCTTGCCAGCCCAAAAAATCTACGCCGTTTGGTATGGCACCGCTAAAAGTCGACATATTATCCGTGGGGCCTGGTGTCGGCAATTGCACTTTTAGGGTTCGGTTGGAGAGTAATTGGAGCGGTGTACCCTCGCAGGTGACCTGGATATGCACCGCGCCGCCGATTTCGAGCAGTGGCCCATCGGGATAGGTAGCGGTATGCATCCTCCTGCCGACCAGTGCGCGCCGGTCCAGTGCTTCGATCACGACCACCCGTAAGTTCTGGCAGGTGCTGGTGGCGACGGGCTGGCCGTCCGGGTAGGCAAACAGTGCTTCCGGATCAGTCAACACTATGCGTACGCCACTGGAGGTAGTCAAGGTAGTATCGTGGTCCAATCCCTGCAAAGCAAACGTCGTGGTCGTCGCCGTAACCGGCACTTGGTCAAGTAGTTGAACTAAACTTGTTTGGGAAGGGTCATACACGTAAGGGCGGAACTCATCCACATCTTTACGGCAGCCTCCTACGCCAGCTAGAAGCAGCAATCCCGGCAAAAAATAATTGACAGAGGGTAAAATGCGCAACATAGTTCGTCGTAGTTGACTTTTGGAGAATATTTTCCCGCTTTTCAGCATCGGGAAGCGGTCATGTAGAGAGAAGATGCGCTTCTGTCTAAATCCGCTGCTTGTTTTTTGGTGTTTTATTTAAACACCCTGATAATGAGGAATTTATGCGAAAATTTTTTAGATTTCTATTTAGTCAAAGATGCTGGTCACGCCGAGTTTCACCCCCCAGGTGGTGTAGC
>JAYUXG010000770.1:0-5892 GCA_043753125.1 Saprospirales bacterium
GTTGGGTTATACAGCATACTACCCAATAATCCCGAATGGTTTTTGTCGAGGCGCGGTACTAAAGAAGCCAACTGTGGCAGCGTATAGTATTTTAGCGGCTTTCCATCGCCACCGGAGACAAGAATCTTTGAGCCGTTCAGGTCCCGGGTTTTTTCAAGTTTATAACTGCTTCCTATTTTTGAATCATAGTCCGTACAAAGCCTGATGAATTTTTGTTTGGAACCCGGATCTTTGACCAAACTGGCCTGATCGATACTGCTATACCTTATTTTAAGAAACTCCGTTACCAGTTTGTCTCTTTTCCACGGATCGGTAGTTGATAACAGACTGCTCAGGCATTGTTCCATACTGGCGACATAGAGTCGGCATAATAAGATTTGCTCATTATCGCCGAATCCGTCTCTGTGTATATAGTTGGTAGGCTCACTAGTCGTTACCAAAGGGGGGGCATAGAGGCCGCTTAAATTTTTATATGGGCATTTAAAGTAAATTGATGGCGTAGAAAATACAAAATCTGCTTCGTGCCCACTCAGTAATGCCAAACTTATAGGGCTTTCATAAACAATACATTTCGCGATGATTTTTAAATAGGGACTACTGGCAGAAAGATTACTTATAATAGCCGTTTTGAATGGCTCCGCCGGCGGTACGTACAAGGTATCGGTCACCAATATAACGTCATACTTCCGCCCCATAACGATTAAACCCAAGTTGATTTTTTTGGCATAATACACCATGGTTTTTTGGTCGGGTTCGTTCAGCACCCAAGCCCCCGATACTTCATCTTCGGCTAATCTATTATAGTTTTCTTTTATTGAATTAATATTGAATGGCCTGGCTGGTGCGAGCGGAATATCTCCGCCCCTACTGTTCTGTCCCCGGTACGGATATGCGCTATAATTATTTATTGATATCGGATACAAATATGGTGCTCTCATTTTAAGTCGTTCCCTGATCGGATCCGTATCAGCCCTCGCTTTTGTCCAGTACCCCGGTTGGGAAGGCGAGTTGGGTATTATCCAAATATAGTTTTCCATACCCATTGCCGTCACATACGTCAGTTCACTCTTCACGGCGGTAACGGCCGGTAAGTTTGCTATCCCATTTACTTTTCTAACCATATACGTCTTTGCCTGCGGACTCCAGACATAACCTTTCGATTTGGCAGGCGTATGCTGGGCATAAAATGCCAAAGGCAGCAGCAGCAAGCAGCATAGGTTTAATAATATAAGCAGCTTTTTCATAACAGGGTTTTAATTTTTCCACTCAAAATTGGAGAGGGTATTTTCGCCGGCGACGATCGGTTCCTGCCTTTCTACTTTTAGGCCATTATTTCTGGTGAAGATTACTTTGAACGCTTCCATGCCGGTATCATCATCCGGAATAAGAAAGTAAAGCAGATTGGGAGGCCCGGCTATACCGTCTTTAAAGTAGGGCTTCAGGTCTTTATTGATGTTTATTCTGCCTTTGGTAAACTGAAATTTTACATAAGCCAAATCTGTCTTTTCCTGGGTTACCCGCGCGTAGTCCAGGCCGGTGCCATCCACAATAAATTCCTTGGTCAGTAACTCAAAAGCATCTACAAAACGATCGCCGCTCGACAGCTTTATTTTCTTCTGGAGGGTGAAAGAAGCATTTGGGATCTTCGATACTACCTGTAACTTCACGTCAAATTCAGGTTCATTCGCCCTTTTCTTATCCTTTTCGCCTAAAAGATTGAAGCGTATATAGCCAACCTCTTCCCCAGTGGGTGTAATCCAACCTTTGGTACTATCCCAACTGCGTGCTTCACCCCTGGTAATGCCTGCACTATTCCGGTAGCTGATCTCTAACAGGATCGTTTTCAGATCGTAGTCCGGGTTAATGTTAGGCAGGCCAATGATGACGCTTGGAAAGTCTAGATTGGCGTCTAGATCAACGATATAACCTTCTTGGTACAATTGCTCTTCGGTCAGGCCATATTTGCTCAAACTCAACAGGCCGCCTAATGCCGAGCTGCGTAACACGAGCTTCTGCCGACTAAAATCGTAATTGATTTCGCCCTGCCGACGACGCTTGATGTCTTTTATGCTGCGTTGCGCCCCTAATTGCACTGTTTTAGTAATTATATCCGCTATCGCTTTTTTAATTTTTTCGGTGGCTTCTTTATCTCCCTCGATGGCCGGAGATTTCAGAAGTGATTCCAGCTTGGCCAGCTCGCTCGCCCGGTTCATCAAAGTGTCAGAAAAAACTTCCTTTTGAATAGTCAGAATAAGCGCATCCAGACTGGAATTAGCACCGCTCTCCTTATTTTCTGCATCGGTAGTACAGTCTATCACGTCTACTTCCATGCCTTTAATAGTTTTTAAATTTTCCCTGACTTCATTCTTGGAGTATTTGCCGCCGAGGGAGATAAACTTCCAGCCCAGCTTACCTTCTAGCGTGGTGTTTTTCTCAAAATAATTGTATACGTTATCCCATTTTCCTTTTATCTTAAAACCACAAGGCGCACTTAGTCCATTATAAGAAATATTGGCCCGGATTGGAATGCCCTGCCCGGTGACCAAGCCCTTGAAGACGCTGGCACCTAATACGGTGAGATTAAAACTGAGCACCATTTCCTGGCTGGCGGAGGTGGCTCCGCCAAAGCCTGCTGTCTTTGCCTCTAGATCGCCAATGAACTCGTTCGAGGAGGCTAAGAAGTCAATAGTAGAGGAAGTAAGGGGCATGGCCGATAAGCTGAGCGTACCCAACCCTTTACGCCGTTGCTTAATCTGTCTTTTCACTTCGTCCACTACTTCGGGTTCGATGGCATAAGTGAACGCCGCTACCAAAATGCCCCCTTCCTTCACTTCTTTGGTCACCATATCCATATATTGATAGCGTAGAATGGTGAGCTTAGGTTTGACTTTTCCATTCACCTGTTGTTCTTCCGCTAGCCGTAATTCATTGGGCATATAGTACCATTGCGTGGAAACACGCGCATCCTGACAAACCGTGTAGACTTTTTTCTTCCCGTATTTGGTGGTTACAGTAATATCATCAATCATATTTTCAGCGGCTAAGCTGGCCTGGGAGAAGACAGGAAATCCGAGGCAGATGGTAATGGCAAGCAACAAGAAGTGTTTCATAGATAAAAGGTTAGTTTAAATGAGCAATGCGGATTTTTTTTAGGGAAATTTCTTATTGAACACTTATCTGCTTGCAGATCACCCACTGCACACTTTTTACCTGCAAAACATAAGTACCTACAGCCAGCCCGGACAAATCGAGGGAATGGAGAAAAAACTCTCCCGGCTGTGCAAATTCGTTTTCCCAAACGGGGCGTCCGGTCAAGTCCAGTACCGAAATCCGGATCCCGTCCTTTCCCGTGTGGACGAGGTGAACGGTCAGGTTTCCGCCCGTAGGGTTTGGATAAACATTCAAAAAAATTCCTGTCCGGTTTCGGGATTGTGTACGCCGGTGGTGAGACCGGCGAATTTGAAAATGCCGCCGTGGATGTTGCCCGGGACGCCCGAACCGAAACCGCCGGCCCAGCCTGTCGTGCTGTTCAGAAATTTGGGCGCGTACACATTGGGCGTGTTGAAAAACACCGTCCAATGGAGGCCACCGTCGTTGCTGTAGGAGGAGCCGGAAGTAGTCCCGTTTTTGCCTGCGCTGATGAGCGTGTACGTAGCGCCCGGTATGTAGGCAATGCCGCTGTAGAGCGCCAAAAAGTTTCCCTTCGACCGTTATCGAAGTCCAAGTCGCGCCACCGTCCACCGTTTTTTTAACATCGGTATTGGTATGGGTAACGAGGTCGTATCGGCGGACCAGTCCTTCGTTCTGGCTCCAGAACACAAAATCAAGGTAATCAAGGTCGACCGTTGGAATGCCGGGATTGAACACCGACCAGGTCAAGCCCCGGTCGGCGGAGTGATAAATTCTGTCTTGGGTGGTCCCGAACCAGATGTCGTTGCCGAGGGTTATAGAAATTCTTGTATACCCCGTATTCCCCTTCATTGCGGTCTGGAATGAAGGAGCCGGGGACAGGGATCCAGTGCGTGCCGCCATCGGTGGTCGTGTAAATTTCAAACTCGTCCGGATTGGGGTCGCCAACGGCCACGCCCTCGTCGGCATTCCAGAAATAAACAAAATCGCAATAGGAGGTGGCATTGAAAATCGTGTCCATGCCTTGCTGGGTCCAGGTGGTACCCCCGTCCGTGGTTTTGAAGATGCCCCCGCCCGTACCGGTGGCCGTGGTCACTGCGGCGATCCAGGCCGTGTTCGCGTCCAGGGCAGAAATGTTGCTCCAGGCATAGTCGGCTGGGAAACCGCCGACGGTAAATTGCGCGCCGCCGTTGGTGTTCTTCGTGAATTTCGGTACAGCATTGCCGTCGCCATCTTGGGCAATTCCCCATACGGTGCTAGAGTCGGCGATGCTCAGGTCCCAAAGCCCAAACGGGGTGCTGAAACCCGTTGTGTGAGGAACCCATTGGGCAAGGGCGATCAGCGGCAATAGGGTGCTTATGAGGAAAATAGTTGCTTGTTTTTTCATAGGAAAGTGATTTCATTTGCTTAGATTGGAAAGCAATTTATTCCATTAGGTACATTTTGTTGCGGTTACGCCATTCGGCATTGGACTGGTTGGTGGTAAAAGCAATGACCAGATCGGCATCGCTCTTATTGTCGCAGAAATAGATCAGTTGTTTAGCATCATACTGGTTATTCTCAAAATGCCAGAGTCCTTTATTGCCTTCGGCATCGTACCGGCTGTCGCACTTGTACACTACTAAATCGGCATCATATACGTTGGAAACAACAAACACTTTCACCTTGGCGTCGTATTTGTTTTGGCAGGAAAAGACGGTCTGGGCCGATAACTGGACTGCCGATCCAAGGCCGATGGTAATGACAAGAAGCAACAAGTGTTTCATAGATAAAATTCAATTTTTAAGTGAGCGGTAAGGGTTGATATCTTGCTTATTGTCAGGCGGGAAAAAAAAGTGAAGACACTACCCATGTTTTTTTCAAAAAAAATTCCCGCTTCGCACATGAGTACGAAGCGGGATCAATAATAGGATCAACCATTAGGTGCTTAGTGTAACGCTCGGGCATCGCCGATCACAATAAAGGGTGCCCAAAAGTAGGGGTTAGCCTCCGCCTTGTTTGCTTTGATGTAACTACGTTTGGCTTTGCTCAAAGCGGCATTTTCGGGCATCCTCTTCTTCAGGTTGCGGTAGAAAGCAACCATTAGTTTTTTCGTACTCGCATCATTGACCTTCCATAGAGAAGTAACGATGCTTTTGGCACCTGCATAAGCGAACGCGCGGGCGAGGCTGAACGTACCTTCTCCCCGGCGTATCTCTCCCAGGCCGGTTTCGCACGCAGACAGGGTGATCAAATCGGCATGGAGGCGAAGGTGGTAGATGTCGCGCACATACAGTAGCTGCTTTTCGATGCTGCCGGGTCCGTCGGCAAAAGCCAGAAAGGAATAGTCGCTCGACTGACCATTGATCTGGCCGTGGGTGGCCAAATGCAGAATGCGATAGCGTCCGGCAATAGAATCAAATAAAGCTTTCGTAGCAGTCTGATGGTAAAAAACGTCTCCATTCATTATTTTACCAATATTAAACACTTCTTCCCCGGAGTGCTCAAGTGGTAAAAATGTTTTGCGTTCGCTGCTGTCTTCCCCGATTGGCAGTGCGCGCAACTGTGCTGTATCGCCAGTAAAATAGGGCGCGAAGGCCGCCAGATAACCGGGGCGGCTGGTCAGGGAACTTTTGTCCTGCATTTCGCGTAGCATGGTCGCAGAAGGAGAATAGCTGACCATATGATCCAGTAGCAGGTAAGGAAATCCATGCGGGCGAGTTGGATCGGCTACCTCCCCGGTCAACAAGGCTTCAAAGGGGATGTTGCCCAGCACCCCATCTG
>JAYUXG010000771.1:0-2370 GCA_043753125.1 Saprospirales bacterium
TTAAATTAACCTTAGGAACAAGGTGGCCAAGTAAAATAGTTGAAAAGTATTAACAGTTGCTTTAAATTTTCTATCGAAATTAATGATCAGCCAACCTAAGACCAATGATCCCACCAATACGAATGGAAATTTTAGAATTACCGGCAGAGTAACATCCAATAAAGAGAATTGCAGCCAATTAACACAGTAGCCGTTGATTTGCAAACATAAAACCCAGCTGAGATAATAACCGCTGCGGCGTTGAACGAAAACAACAGCCAAATAAACCAGGGTGGTCCTACTGGTCATTGCTGATGAACAATGTAATCCTGTATAAAAAGCGGTGTATCGAATCGTTTCTTATTCTATTAATCCGCGCCCTTCTTTCACGATCTTTTCCTCCTTCATCAATTTCTTCATCAATCGGTCCAATATACCGTTGATAAAGTCCTTGCTCTTATCGGTGGAATACACCTTGGAGATTTCCACGAATTCGTTGAGCGTCACCTTGGTAGGGATGGTCGGAAAATACAACAGCTCGGAGAGAGCCATTTTCAGCATAATCATATCTAGTACAGCCACGCGCTCGGCGTCCCAGTTTTTGAGCGTTGGCTCAATATGTTCCAGCAGGGCCACATCCTCCTGGCAGGTTTTGCGTAGCAGTTCTTCGCCAAACTCGCGCACGGTCTCGTCCGAGGGCTCATGCTCTTTGTAAAATTCGTCGCTGAGTGGCATGGCCTTTAGCGTCTTTTTCATGGCCCCCACCACTAATGATTCGTCGTCCTGCCAATTATTAAACCGATCCTCGGTCATCTCGACAAACAGGTCGTGGTTGACCAGGAAACGGTACAGTTCCAGCAAAAACTTGTTGGTCTCCTCCACCGTCGGGGCCTCCAAGGCCAAGTAAGCCTTGTATTCCGGCGTTTCGCCAAGCGCGAGGTAGAGGGTGCGGATATGGTCTTCATCCAAGTGCTCGTGTGAATGATATTTCGTCACGATATTCAGAAAAGACGTGTGATTGGCCAGGCTCTGGATGGAAGTGTTCTGGTAGAGACGGGGGCTGAATACTTTGTCGTCGCTGGAGGGCAGGAACTTGGCAGCCCGGTTTTGAGCGTCTTTTTCGGCGTATTGGGCCACTTTCAACAACAAATGCAGTTGGAAAATATATAGTTCATAGGCCTTCCAAATACCTTCATTGTAGCCTTTGACCAGATCTGTGAACGACAACTGTTCGTCCCGGTTGAGCATATACAACAACTGCATGACCTTGATACGGACGCTGCGACGACTAAGCATAGAATTTCAAAGGACTTATGTGCATGAGAAAACTGGCCGCAAAGAAACAAAATTTTATCAACCCCCGTAAAATTTTATCAGCCCTTAGAAACGGGTGAAAAGTAAATGAGCCAGAATCTCCATTGAAATCAAGGTGATTGAATGGGTGTAATTGTTCATCGTTTATAGTTCATCCTTTACTTCTACTCAGTGCTTCAGCCAGTTCTTGCAGCAAAATATCGCGGCGCACCGGCACCACGCCGGCGAATTCGCAGACCTGCCCGCCCGCCAGGTTGGAGAGCAGCGCGATGGTCGACCAGTCCAGCCCAGCCGCCAAACCCAGCGAAGCGATGCTGATCACCGTATCGCCAGCACCGCTCACGTCGGCCACGTTGCGGGCCACAGTGGGGTAGAGGTAGCCTCGTCCCTCGACGTCGAGAAAGAGGCCCCGCTCAGATAAGGTAATCATTGTCAAGGGATTCTGCAATTGCTCGCGCAAAAAATCAACTGCTTGGCGCAGCGAGGTCGGCTCCGCCTGCACGGCGAAGGGCGCACTGTCGCGGATTTCCTTCAGGTTTGGCTTGAACAACGTAACCCCCTGATAAGCAAAAAAATTAGCCTTTTTGGGATCCACCGTGGTTGGAATACCACGTTGTTGTGCTTCGGCAATGACCGCCGTGATGATGCTTGGGGTCAGCACCCCCTTGTTGTAATCCTGCAAAATCACGACCCGAACGTTGTGCGCGGTGAGCAGCAACCTTATTTTTTCCAGTAATGCTTCTCCTTCCAGGTTGGTCAAGGCATGGGTGTCCTCGCTGTCGATGCGCAGCATTTGCTGGTTGTTGCCCAGCACCCGCGTTTTCACCGTCGTACAGCGGTCGCTGGAAAGAACGAGACCTTCCGCAGAAATACCGTGCTGCGGTAGAATGCGCTGGAACGCCGCTCCATCTTGGTCGTTGCCGACCACGCTGCACAGCATCGGCCTGCCGCCCAAAGCCAGCACGTTTAATGCCACATTGGCAGCCCCGCCCAACCGATCTTCGGTTGCGCTGCGCAGTACTATCGGTACGGGGGCTTCGGGCGAGATGCGATGGACGCTGCCGGTGAGGTAGCGGT
>JAYUXG010000772.1:0-5883 GCA_043753125.1 Saprospirales bacterium
AAATAATCGCGCAGACTCTCGATATGCGACACGATGTAAATCTGCCGGAACTGCTCCTGTAAATAGTGCAGGGCCAGCATCATTTCGTGGCGGCGTTCCTCGTCCTGACTACCAAACACCTCGTCGAAGGCCAGAAACTCGATGCGTTGCCCCGAACCGCTCAGTTCCATGATCGCCTTGGTGATAGCGATGCGCAGGCAGAAATTGGCCAAGTCAATCTCGCCGCCCGAAAAGCGGTCGATGGGGTAGTAAGCCCCACTGTCGGCGATGGCAAAGTCGAAATTTTCGTCCACCCGGATGCTTTCGTACTTGCCCTTGGTGATGCGGCTAAACAGTTCGCTGGCCTCCAGCGAAATACTGGGGCTGACCTTTTCCAGTATCTCCGTCTTGAACTCGTTGAGGTGTTCCCCGATTTTGCGCAGCAGGTCGCTCTCACCCATTTTATGGCTGATCTGCTGCTGAATGCGGGCGTTGGTACTGATCCGTTCGCGGTCGCGCAGCAGGGTGGTTTCCAGTTCCAGTTTGGCCCGTTCGAGGTCGCGCACGGTGTTGGTCTGGGCCACCAATACGGCATCGAAACTGGTGAAATGCTGCTTGGCCAAGTCGTACGCGCTTTGGTCAAAGGCGGTTTCCGCCAAGGTGGCCTCGCCAACGGCCAGCAAACGGGCCGTTTCTTGCAGGGCCTCGTCGGTGTGGGCCAGTCCGCGCAGCGTCGCAGGCAGCTCCCGGACCACGTAGTCCTCGTCGGATTTAAAACGGCGATACAACGGTTCGCGCTGCTGCGCGGCAGCTTGGAGTTGCTGGTGTCGGTCAGCATCGAAATCTACGCTGGTCAGGGCATTCCTATCGGCGGTCAAGCGCTCGATCTGCTGCTCCAGTTGGCGCGTTACTTCCAGTTCCCGCCCGTACTGCTTTTCATGCTCTTGTAGCCGGATTTGGTCGGCCAGCAACTGCGCCACGTCTGCCTCTTCGCGTTTGTAGTGGTCGCGCAGGGCATTGAGGGCCGCTTTGACCGCCATGCGCTCTTGTTCCAGGGCGTGGAGCTCGTAGAGCTGCAGATCGCGGATTTCCGTATTCAGGTCGTGCAACACATCCTCGTAGGCCTCGAGCAGGGGCCGTCCGCAGGTCGGGCAATCGCTCTCGGCACCGGCCGTTTTCAACGCTCTGATTTTCTCCTCGCGTTCCCGGATGCGCCCGGACAACGCGCTCACCCGATTGGTGAAGCCCTGCCATTCGCGCTCTTTATCCTCCAGGCCCCAGTCCATGTTTTGTAACAAGGTCTGCTTTTGCTCTAGTTCCCGGGCTATATCGTGCAGCAGATGGCGGGCATCTTCTATTTCGGCCAGGCGTTGTTGGCTCCAGCGGAGGGGTTCAGCCAAGCCCTCCACCTGGTCGTGCAGTCGTCGGTGCTGTTGTTGTTGATGAGCCGCCAATTCGGAGCTGCGCAGCTCGCTCAGTTCGGCTTCGTAGAGCCGGTAGGCCGGGCGTTCGGTCTCCAACCGCTGTTGTTGTTGTTCCAGGGCCTCCCGTTTGTTGACCAAGGCCTGGCGGTTCGTCAGCAATCCCTCCTGCTGGGCATAGAGGCGACCCAGGTGGGTCTGTTGGTCGTTGTGGCGTTGCAGGCGGGTGGTCTCCGCGTCAAAATATTGCTTCTTGACTTGATATTCGGCAAAGACAGTTTCCTGCTGTAATACGGCTTCTCGCAAGGGCACTGCGAGGGCCGCCAGTTCTTCCAGGTGCATGGCGATTCCTGCTTCCAGAGCCTGAATACCGGCCTCCGTGAGCAGATTCTGCCGCTGGCCGAGGATTTGGTTCTCCAGGCTCTTCCGGTCGGCGTTCACAGCCACCTGGATGTCGTCGAGGGTATCCAGGCCGAGCATCTTGCGCACCATTTTTTTGCGCGCCTCGCCCGTCGTGTCCGAGAGCTGGGAGAGTTCCTTTTGCCCGGAGAATACCGACCGCCGGAACGCATCGCGCTCCAAGTGCAGCACTTTCACGATCTCCTCGTTCACTGGCATCGCGCCCTTGGCAATCAGCACATCGTTTTTGAACAACTCCGCATTGGTCGCCAAGGCCTTGCCCCGGAACTCGCGCCGCACCCGGTACAAGGCTTCCCCCAGCGTGAAATCCAGTTGCAGCTCCACCGTGGCCTTCGGGGGAGCCAGGGCCGAACGCATCAGTTCTTTGTTGCTCACGTCCTTGCCAAACAAGCAGTACAAAATGGCCTCGAATAAAGTGGATTTGCCCGCCCCGTTTTTGCCAATAATACCGACCAGCCCCTCCCGGAATTCCAGGTGGAGGTGTCGGTATTGCTTGTAATTTTCCAGGTGCAGGGTGTTGAGGAGCATCGGAGCAAAGGTAGCCGTTGTATAGAAAATCTACTTACTTCCCCTAACCGGTTCCTTCAAAAACGCCACCAAGCCCGGAAAAAAATGCGCCTGATCGTCCCACATACACATGTGGCCCCCATCGGGGCAAAGCAGGAAGCGGCCCTGCGGCAGTTGGGTGGACATCCACTGCATATACGCCGGATCCATCGTGTCGTGGGCGGCCCCAATGACCAGCGTCGGCACTTTGATCTTGGGCAGTTCGCCGCTCACGTCCCACTTTTCCAGGTTGCCGGAGATGCCAAACTCGCTGGGGCCTTGCATCTGGACATAGACCTGCTGGTTCAGTTTGTTGAAGTTGCGGGTCACCGGGTCGGGCCACTCGGCGGCAGGCCTCAACAAAATGTGCTTTTCATAAAAATTCGGCATCAGCAGTGCCATGTAGCGCGGGTTGGTGAAGTCATTCTTAGCCTCCAACGCCTGCAATTCGGCCAGCACCGCCGGGTCCATCTGCTTGGCCAGCACGCTGTCCGCGTATGCGCCATACTTCGGACAACTGGCCATCATGTTGCTGATAACCAATCCTTTGAGATGTTGTTGGTATTTCAGGGCGTACTGCATGGCCAGGATGCCGCCCCACGAGTGGCCCAGCAAATAGAAATTGTCCCGGTTCAATCCCAGGGCCACGCGCACCTGCTCCACCTCTTCTACGAAGCGCGGCAGCACCCACAGGCCGGTGTCCTTGGGCTGGTCGGAATAGGCGGAACCCAACTGGTCGTAATAGATGAACTCAATGCCTTCTTTGGGGAGGAAACTTTCGAACGACTCAAAATACTCGTGGGTGCAGCCGGGACCGCCGTGCAACAGCAGCACCTTGATCTTGGGGTTGTTCCCAAAGCGTTTGGTCCAGACCCGGAAGTCGCCCCGGGGCGTGTGGATGGGGATCATGGCCACGCCACCGGTCTGCGGATTGGCAGGCTGGGGGTGGAAGTACTCGGCCAAGGTGGGGGAAGGGTGGACGGCGGCGGGTGGCTCGGTGGACTGGCAGGAAACGAGCAGTCCGCTCAGGCCGCCTAGCAGGAACAGGGTGCGCATACGAGGACGTGTTTTGAACGGCAAGTACGCGCTTTTTTAGCAATCCCTACAATTCGTTGTGCAGGAAATCGGGGAGGCTGATCACCCGGATGCCGCCCTCCCTGGGGTACGCATCCCCTGTAGGGATGATGACGTATTTGCGGGCGGGGTTCAGGTCTTCCACAGACTGGTAAAACCCCTTGCTCAACACTGGAGCCAACGAAAACTTGATCTCTATACAGTACATCGTCCCCGCCGGGTTGATCATCACCAAATCTGCCTCGGCACCGTGTTGGGTGCGGTAAAAGTAATATTCCCATTTGCGTTGGGTAGCCCGCATGATCTGTTCAATTACGTATCCCTCCCAAGAGGCACCCAGCCCGGGATGCCCGAGCAGCGCATCGTAGTGGCGAACGCGCAGCAAATGGTGCAACAACCCGGAATCGCGCAGGTAGAGCTTGGGGGTTTTGACCAATCGCTTGCCCGTATTGGCAAACCACGGCAACAGCCGATGCACCAGAAAGCCACCTTCCAGCAAGTCGAGGTAACGGGAGACCGTGCTGCTGCTGGTGTCCAGAGAATTGGCCAAGGTAGAAACATTCAACAATTGCCCATGCAGGTGCGCTGCCATACGCAGCAACCGGGAAAAAAGCACCGGGGTTAGGTTATAGCCCAGTTCGCGCAGATCGCGCTCTACGAACGTACGCGTAAAACTTTCGAACCATTCCGCCGCCAGCGCATCGTCGTCCATGGCCAGCGCGTCCGGGAAGCCACCCCGTACCCAGTGCTTCTGCCAGGAAACGCCGGGCTGTACCTCCGGCAGCGAGAATGGCATGAGTTCGGTAAAAAACACCCGTCCGGCCAAAGACTCCGACACGCCCTTGATAATGGAAGGAGAGGCGGAACCCAACAGGATAAACCGCGCCGGATCGCGCTGGGCATCAATCAGGGAGCGCAGTTGGGCGTACAAAGTCGGCAAGCGCTGGATCTCGTCAATCACCACGCATTTCCCGGCGTGCTCGCGCAAAAACAAGCCGGGCGACGCTAACTTGTCCAGGTCCTGTTCGTCCTGTAAGTCCAGATAGACGGATGGCTTTTCCAAACGGGTTTGCAGGTATCTAGCCAACGTAGTCTTGCCAACCTGTCGTGGCCCAATAATGTTGGCAGCAGGAAAAGCGGTCAGGTTTCTAAGTATGGCCTCGGTGACGGCACGGTGGATCATCCTGCAAAGGTAGGTATAACCGAGTAAATTACAATTTCTGTCGTGGATTTACTCGGTGAAAAGTCAGCCGGGCAGCAGTTCAAAATTGGGCCAGTACAGCCAATCATTGATGATGTCCAGGTTTTCGGGCGAGGTGGCCACGCTGACAATGGCTTCCGGGGAGACGTACTGGACGCGCTCGTTGCCCTGCTCCACAATGCCCAGCCGGATGCGCCCGCCCTCCTCGCTGTGTAGGGTCGGTCTTCGGCAGGCTGGAGTCCCAATACAATATCTGTTTTTGGGACCCCCCGTGCTACTAATTCCTCGGCAATGAGGATGTCGGTCCGGTTTTCCTGTACCCATATTTTGCCTTCGCGGATGTCGAAGTGGAAAATTACTCCGAAGCGGTAGTCTTTGCCGCGCCAACCAGTGCGCAGCAGTTGGAAGTGGTTACGCTGGTAGTCGTACAGCACTTGGGCCTGAGCGCCGGTCGTATTTTTGTTGTACGCGGCGGCGTATTCTTCCAAGAACCCGGTCAGCAGTTTCTGGTAATGCTCTATTTGGTTATCCATTGCACTATCTCTTTATTGTCGAAAGGCCTCATGGAAATCATAGGCCACACTTTCGCGGAGAAAACTTTTGATTTCTACGGCGATCTTTACGCCTTCTTTTTCCGCACCAATCACCTTTTCCGCACCAATGTCTACCTCATACTCCGTCTATTCGGTTTCCAAGAAGTAGAGATCGTATGTGACCGTCCAGCCATCTTTCTCTAAAGCTTCTCTAAATTGGTAATGGTATTTGTCTCTGGCTGCCATATCCCGATTTTTATCGGGAAGAAAACCATCCGGTGAGAAATGGTCGGCCTCTGCTCCATAGGCCGATTCCCCCAGGTGTTGGGCATGTGCCTCAGTATCCAGGAGGTATAGTTTCCGGGAAAGGATGTCTTTGAAATCATAGAGGGGACGCAACGGGCTGGCGGCCAACAGGACTACCACCGGCTCAATGACGGCCTCGTCCTGGCCTTCCTTACTCCAATCCAGTTGGGCGATCAGGACCCAAAAGGCTTCCTCGCTCAAACCCCCTTCGACGGGCTGGTCATTCAGTTCGATGCGCACAGAGGCATTGGGATACTTCTCCTACAAATCGAGGGTGGTGTCCGGACTGATGTTGCGGAGCGGATAGCGCAGGGTGTTGGTCATGGCTCGGGTGCGATGGTGCAGGCAAAATTACACATCTCCAAGCAGCAATTTGTAAAAATGAATTCGCCTTTTCGCAGAG
>JAYUXG010000773.1:0-5873 GCA_043753125.1 Saprospirales bacterium
GCAGCGGGCGACACGTATTATATCGATAATATCAAATTGTCGGCACCCAGTGCCATCGTGTTGGAGGATTTCCAGGGTGCCCAGCACTTGGCTTGGCAACCGTTGGACCAGAACGAGCTGATCCACGGCACCTTTGCCGGGCCGACCACGAACTCCGCGCCGAATGACGTGAACAATTCCACACAAGTGGGCTGCTATGCCAAAGGCACATCCGCTTTCTCCACATTGCAGGCCATTTCGCCGATCAACAATCTGGATTTGTCGCCGTATGGGCAGTTCAACATCGATGTACTCAGCCCAGTGGGCGGCGGCAGCGTGACCATGCAGCTCAGTTCCCCAACCGAGGGCAACAAGGAAGCCACGGCCGAAATCACTACGCCCGGGGAGTGGGAAACGCTGAGCTTTGATTTCTCGGCTTTTGATGGCATCACCAACTTTGCCGAAATACGCCTGATCTTCAATCCCGGCACGGCCGCTGCTGGCGAGAGCTGGTGCATTGATAATCTTACGCAGTCGAAAGTGACCATTGATGCCTGTGCAGACGTGGTGCCGATCCCGAATATTGTGGAAGATTTTGAGTGCCAGCACAACTACGCCCTCATTTTCTACGGACAGGATGACCTCAAAGTGGTCAACAACCCGCACCTGACGCCAGAAAATGGTTCTTTGAAAGTCGGGGAATACATTGATCCAACCGGCGCGTATGCCGGTATTGGCTTCGAGTTCGCTACGGCACCGGACCTGTCGCTGTACAACCATCTGAAATTCCAAATTTGGTCGCCCACCGCCAACGTGCCGTTTCTGATCAAACTACAAGGGCCAATGAGTGTGGAGATATTTGATACGATTACGACCGCCAACACTTGGCAGAAATTCGATATTGATTTCAGTGGCGCAATGGGTACGGAGGCGAAGCAGATCGTTATTTTCTTCAATGTCGGCAACGAAGCGGGCGGCGGTACTTACTATATTGACAACGTGCAATGGACGCGCGCGGGTTACAATGGCTGTATTGTGGACAATGAAACGGCAGCTACTACCCTCACTTGGAAATATTTTGCCAATGGTCACATCGAAGCCACTGGCGAGCCAGTCAAAGTGGTGGACAATCCCAACCCAAGCGGCATCAACATGAGTGCCAAGGTGACGGCGTTTATCAAAGCGGACAGTGCCCTGCCTTTTGCCGGCATTTATAGCGATCCTAACCTGGAATCGCCTATTGATTTTAAGGGAGTAAAGACCATCCGGGTCAAGGTGTACATGGACCACATCGGCAATTTCGCCGCCAAACTGGAAGGTTCCGCTACGGGTGCTCCGGCACTCGAAATTGCAGTACCCAACACCAAGATCAACGAGTGGGAAGAAATCACCGTCAATTTCGCCGCAGCACCCGACAATGGGGAGTACAAGCGACTAACCTTGTTCTTCGACTTGGGTATTGATGCGACTGGGGTAGACGTAACCTCCTACTTTGACGACATTGTAGTTGGTGCAGGTGAATGCGGTATAGTGGATGTGTTCAATCCTGGTCCGGTGCCTGCTTTGTCCATAGCACCCAATCCGGCATCCAATAAACTGATGGTGAACAACTTCCAGGATGTGGCCCGCCTCGATGTATTCAACGCTTATGGGCAGCGTGTGGCTTCCATACTGACCTACAATGAGACCCAAACCAGTCTCGATGTGTCACTATTCCCGGTTGGTATGTACTCCCTGGCGGCATTTAGCAAGCAGGGTGTTCTATTGGGCAATGCCAAGTTTGTGAAGCAGTGAGTCGTTTATTAGTTGATTGGTCAGTGTACCATATAAAGGCCAGTTAATCTCTTTGTAGTTAACCAATTAATTAGTCAAATAATTAACCAGTCAATCAGTTATGGGCAGCGGAGAGCTTTTAGGCTGCCGCTGCCCTTTTTTGTTGCGTTTGAAACTTGATTCTGCGATCTATTAGTACGTTAGACGCTACTTGTATGCTGTGAGATTAAATTACATTCAAACAGAGGGCAATTTTTACTGATTGGACAATCCACTATTTCAACAAACATGATAAGGATATATGTTCAAAATAATCGAAGAGAACATGCATAAAATTAATGATGTTTTAAAAGGTGCTAACTATGCATGGACGAAAAGTTGCGCTAAATGCACACCCTTCGTCCACGCTCACGTAATCAGTGCAGCCGGAAAGAGCCAGTCAACCATCTACAAAAATCACAAACATGAGTCATCCCGAATTTTGCTTGGAAAAGCCCTCGCCGTAGGCTCATAGGGTTAATTGGAACGCAAATTGGGAGAGATTTGAAAAAGGTGCGTGACGGCGCGGCATAATTGGAACGCGAATGACGCGGATTTGCACGGATCAGAAAAGAGAATCTGTGAAATCCGCCCAATCCGTGTCATCCGCGTTCCTGTTGTGTCCCGGTGGGCGACCCTATTGATTTTCAAAAAATTCGGGGTGACTCATGTTGTACCGCACAAGCAAATTTCAAATATGAAAAAGGCAACCAAACCCAACATTTAAAAGCGCGTCTTTTGGGACGTTGATTTTCAATGTTACACACGCAGACAGTTACAGGAGCCACACCGGGCTTATTAAAAGAGTTGATGGCTTTGCCCGCATCGTCGAAATGCGGGTGTCCGAGCCGGAAGGATTGGAAAAACGATTGTTGTATTACGTAAGCAAGGACTATTCCCGACAAATCGAGAGCGGCCAACAGTATCCGAAACTACGGCCAGTCATTTTCAGTGGAGCTGGCTCTGGCCTTACGCCCGCAAGATTCGTGTCCGACCTTATTCAATATTTGATCCCAACTCCCCTCAATACCCCAATTCCCCATTAAAATTCTGCTGCATATCCTCCACCTTCTTAGTCGCCTTTCCGCCTTCGGCAGCCACCAACTCGGAAAATCCCTGTACCCGTTTGGCGGCCGCTGTACCGGGATATTTTTCCACCACATACTTCCACATTTTGGTGAAGTCCTCGCGCACTGCTTTGGTTTCGTAGTCAAATACCGGCGTGTTGTCGGCCCCATTGGTGAGGGCGTGGAGTAGCCACCTTTGCGACTCGCGGGTTTCCTCGTGGAGCACGAAGTAGGGGTGGTCCTGGTTGAATTTCTCCCAGAACACCGCCCGATCCGCCACCTGCTCCATAGAAATGGCAAAGCCACCATCGTCCATGGCGTTATTGGTCTTTTCCAGGGTGTTCTGTTGGAGGTAATTTTTCATGGGTGGCGTCACCTTGCCGCTAAAAAAATCGGACAGTTTGTCCCAATCTACCACCGGGAAGACCATGCCTTCGCCGGTGAACAAGCGAAACCCGTTGTCCCCCAGGGTTTTGGTAATCGGGTACTTGCCCATGTTGAAACGGCGGTCGTTTATGGCTTGATAGTCCTCATCGGCCCACTTGATCTTTTCCGTCATTTTATAGAATTCACCTTCTATTTCCATGCGGAACAGGAACCGTTCAAGCAAAACAAACGCCGCGTCCGACAGGGTACCCCTGGAATCGGCAAAATTGGTCTTCACAAAATCCCAAGCCTGTTTACCGCTCTCCAACTTCTTAACATTCAGGGTTTTAAGGAACATGGACAACTGCACCAGTTTGCCCAGATCGGGGCTGGTCGCCCGTGGGCCGCTATACACCCGCTGCAAGGCACCGCCGTAGGCCCAGCCGGTATGTTGCTGCGGGGTGGTAGAGGTGACTTTGTAATACGGCTCTTCCCATTCTATGCCGCGCAAAGTGGCCTTTTCTTTATTGGTCGACACCTCGCCGGTGGCTTCCACGAATTCCCCTTCCTTGAATTGGGTGATTACCTTGCCGCCCTTGTTGGGTTGGTCGCGCAAATTGAGGTTGTCCACGTTGGCCATGTACAAATGCATTTCAGGCTTGGCCGAGGGTGGGGGAGTGGCCGATACGGGCGGCGAGGTCTTGGTCGGGACGCCGGAATCGGTAGGCTTGGCAGCATTGTCGCAGGCAGCAAAAAAAGTGGCGACTGCGAACAGCGTCACAATAGAAGTTTTTGTAAATGACATATAGTTATTAATGAAGATTTTACGGTTAAATTTAACTCTCTCACTTCTTTCACCGAATAAGCGCATAGACGCTCCCCGGGGCCAAAGTGAGCAGTACGATCAGCACCACGCCGGTCAGCACCACCCAACGCACCGCCATCGGCACGGGTACGACCAAGATACTGTCTTCCCGCGAAAAATACATGGCAATAATGATCTTGAAATAGTAAAAGATCGAGATGGCCGAGTTGATGACTGCCAACACGACCAGCCAGGTATATTCGCCGAAAGCAGCCGTGAACAGGAAGTATTTGCCGAAAAAGCCAGCGGTTGGCGGAATACCGGCCAGCGACAGCATGGAAATCGCCATCACCGCCGCCAGGAACGGTTGCCGTTTCCCCAAGCCCTTGAACGCCTCGAAAGAACCATCGCCGCCAGGTTCGGCCACGGCCATATAACATCCAAAAGCGCAAATCGTAGCGATGGAGTAGGTGAGGGTATAGAGCAAAATCGCGCCCGCGCTGCCCGCCTGACCAATCGCCAGAATGGCCAAGAGCAGATAACCAGCATGCGAAATGGACGAATAGGCCATCATGCGCTTGAAATCGGCCTGAAAAATGGCCGTTACGTTGGCCAACGTCATGGTCAAGGCTGCCAACACCGCCACTGAAACGCTCCAGAACGACTCCGCCCCGGCGAAGGCCATCGAAAAGAGCCGGTAAAACGCCGCAAAACCAGCCGTCTTGACCACCGTAGCCATAAAGGCCGTCACCAAATTGGGGCTGCCGGTATAGACATCGGGTGCCCAGAAGTGGAAGGGCACAGCGGACACCTTGAAGCCCAGGCCGACCAGCATCAAGAGAATGCCTACGTGCAGCATCCCGGCGGAATGTCGGCCGTCACCGATGGCCGTGGCAATGGCTTGCAGGTCGAAAGTGGCCGTGGCACCGTAGATCAGGGCAATGCCAAAGAGCAAAAAGCCAGTGGCGAAGGCCCCCATCAAAAAATATTTGAGGGCCGCCTCGTTGGAAGGCAGATCGTCGCGGCGGCTGCCAGCCAGCACGTACAGCGGAATGCTCAATATCTCGATGCCAAGGAACAGCATGACCAGATTGGTGAACGAGACCATGCACAAGGCCCCACACAGGCTGAACAACAGCAGGGCATAGTTGTCGCCCAGCGTATCGTGCAGGCCCCGAAAGCCCCAACTGGTCAGCCCGACCAGCAGCACCGTGGAGACCAATAACACCGCTGAGAAAGCCAGCGCATAGCTGTCGAACTGGAACATGGTGGCGTAGTGGAAGTTCCAACCAGCGATGGTGTCATTGGGCAAATCCCATAAGGTAGCACCCAAGGCCAGCAACACTCCCACCAACGTAAGCGGTTGCAGTAGTTGGCGGCGGGCAGGACTAAGGCCGACGAACAGGACGACGATGGCAGTGACAAAGAGTATTAGTAATGCGTTCATTTATATTCAGCTAGTATGGCTTTTTATTCGGGTCTTGTCTTTGATCGAAGAAATTAGAAATGAATAATTTCTTTCCTTGTGTTCGGTAAAACATAATTTTATGTTTATCTATCCGTGCATATCTGACTGAACTTTTCTTACTAACTGGTTTACCTATTTCAGGATATTTTTTTAAAACTTCTATCCTGTCAAAAATCTTTGAAATCAAATTGGAGGCCGCTTGTATGGCCCCTTCGCTTTCAAGGTATTCAATCATTTTGTCGAAGCGTTGGCTGGCTTCTTTGTTCCAAATTACTTCTTTAACCATCGCTCATATTTTTTCAGGACAACCTCGTGCGGCACCCAATTTGCGGGGTTGAAGCTCTCTTTGTGGGCACGCTCCACATCTGCCCGTTGA
>JAYUXG010000774.1:0-2360 GCA_043753125.1 Saprospirales bacterium
GTCGTAAGCATCAACTCAATGTTTTCAAGGAACTTCGTGCTGTCTGCAGCACCGCTGATTTATATGTCGCACCCTTCGGGTGCTAAACAGTTACAAAATTAGGCAAAATACAGCGGCAAAAGGCAGGTTTTTACGCCCGGTAAGGGGTTTAAAACAGCCTCTAAAGGTTGATTACGGAGCATATCATTTTTATCAACCCTCACAAACTATCTTTTCTACATATTCTCCAGCACAAATTTATCCAGGTTGGCCGGGTACTCCTTGCTGTATTCGTAGCGTAACACGTCGGTCATGGTGACGATGCCAAGCAGCTCGCGCTGATCGTTGACAATGGGTACGGCGTGGAACAGGTGTTCGATCAATGCTTCGGCCACCGCCCCAATATGCTGGCCGGGGTCGAGGGTGGCCACTCGCTTGGTCATCACTTCCCGAATTTTCATGGGGGCATATTCTTCCACCGATTTGCCGAGTTTGAAAATATCCCAAGAAGTGACCATACCCACCAGTTTTTTCCCTTCCACAATAGGCAGGTGGTGGATGTGTTTGCGGAGCAATATTTCACGTGCCTCGCCGAGCGTATCATCGGGACCGAGGGTAATGACGTTGGTAGTCATGATAGCGGGTACAAATTCATTCATCATAAGCTGCGGCGTTTTTTCGTGAAAAATTATTGGTGGTGAAATAGGTGAAACACGAGCCGAAAGTATGGCAAATTTGATCGTGTTCGGTAAATATAATTGCCAAAAGTCAAAAATTAACACATACTTGCCCCGTCCGTTACTTTTGGTTTTTTGCACAAATCGTCAGGACAGGAAGCCGCCCCTTATTTACCCAGTTCCTGCGCCCGGTACAGCGCGGCATTTGCCCCGGCCATAATGTCCTCGTGCAGGGCCGTGTCGTTAAACACCCGCAAAGCCGCCTCCGTGGTGCCGCCCTTAGAAGCCACTTTGGCGATCCAGTTTTCGCAGGTCAGGTCGCTTTTGTTGTACAAATCCACCGCCCCGGTGAAGGTTTGGGCCACTAACAACTCGGCTTCCGAGGCCGAAAAGCCCATTTGTTTGGCGGCTTCCATCATGGCGTTCATGAAAAAGTAGACGTAGGCCGGGCCACTGCCCGAGATGGCCGTGCTAGCATCGATCATTTCCTCCCGCTCCACATAGAGCGTCTTGCCGGTGGTACTCAACAGGTTTTGTACCATCACCAGTTCGAGGCGCGTCACGAAATCGGTGGAGGTGAAGGCCGTCACCCCGGCCCCAATCTGGGCGGGCAGGTTGGGCATGGCCCGGATAATCTTGCTGACGCCGAGGGCCGTGGCGATGGCGGCCAGCCGTACCCCGGCCATGATGCTTAGGAATACCTGCCCGGGCTGCACCAGCTCCCGAATGTCGGCGAAAAGTTTGGGCGAATCCTGGGGTTTTACGGCGAAGATCAACAAATCTGCTTCCGGCACGCACAGGCGGGCATCGCTAAAAAAGCGACCTTCGTGGTGTTGGCTCAATTGGTTGGCCTTTTCGTAGCTACGGCACAGCACCATCATGTTGTCGGTGGTCACGATGCGGGCGCGCAGAAAACTTTGGGCATAGGTCAGGCCCATGTTGCCGCCGCCGAGGATGAGTATCTTCATACTACAATGTTGAGGTTGTTGAGAAGGGTTGAGATTGTGGAGAAGGGTGGTGATTGTCCTACTTGATATATAAATACGTGGCAAGCGAATAAATTCCCAACTTACCGGCAAATCTTGCCTTTTTTCGGTCGAATTTCGAATGACAGAATTATTCGTTTGAAAATCGAAACTTTGCCGCTTTCACTCCTTGTTGGTCAACATTAAATATTGCAAAAAATACTATTTACCATGCAAAAACTCGCTTGGCAGTTGGCTATTGGCTGCGTTCTGTTTGCCGCTTGCCAATCTTCGCCGGATAAAGCCCCGGCACAGCCATCCACCGCCGCCCGCCCAGCCTATGCCATCGCCATCCACGGCGGGGCAGGCGCACTCAGCCGCGCCGAAATGACCCCCGAAAAAGAGGCCCAGTACCGGGCAGCCCTCGACACCGCCCTGGCCATCGGCGAGACCATTCTGAAAAATGGTGGCCCGGCCCTGGATGCCGTGGAGCGGACCATCACTTATCTGGAAGATTGCCCGCTCTTCAACGCCGGGCGCGGGGCCGTCTTTACCCACGAGGGCCGCAACGAGTTGGATGCCAGCATTATGGATGGCCGCACCGAGAAGGCCGGGGCAGTGGGCAGTGTGATGAACGTCAAAAATCCGATCAAACTGGCTCGCGCCGTGATGGATAAGTCTCCCCACGTACTACTCACCGGACGGGGTGCCGAGCAATTTGCCGTGGAAAATGGTATTG
>JAYUXG010000775.1:0-5854 GCA_043753125.1 Saprospirales bacterium
ACGCCCCCTTTAAAGGAGTAAAAAGTGATGACCTTACTTTTTTTCCATGACGATCTGGCTCTAATTTCAAGGTGAAAGCGGCAATAGGCGGCTGGCCAATCAGCAAATGTTGGTGCGGAACTTCCAGCCAATTATCCTCTAACCAGTCGGCTTGCCATTTAGGTGCCCGCCGGATAATGTTGACGACGCTCGGCAGCCAATTTTTTAGTTGTTTTTCAAATTTGACATAAGGTTTGGTCTGCGGAAAAGCCTCGGCAAAATTGTAATAATCATGCCAGCGTTCCTGCTGAATATCCTGCACTACTTGCGGGAAATAGTCTCCATCGCTTACGCAAAGCGGTGCAATCAGGCCACCGGGGATTTCTCTGCTCAGCAAACCATGTTCTTTGGCACGGTGCAACATGACTGATAACTCCTTCGTACACCATTCTGAATGAAAGTAGGAGGGAATCAGCACCGCTATTACACAACGGGAATGTGCAAGGGCATAACGCAGCGTATTTCTCCATTCATCTCCATTTTCAATCCGCTGCATATCCATAAAAATACTTGGCACCCGACCGCCCAGTTCTTCCCGTAGATGCCGATCAAATAAAGGGCGGAAAGCCTTCAAAAACCCAATCCTTGGATTCGCTCTTGTAACTGATAAAAACATCGTACTTGTAGGCCATATTGATCGCAAAAGTAGCGATTATCTTGCTTTTGCAGCTTATCAAGCCGCCCGGATTGAACCTTAAAGATAAAGACAAGATACAGGAAAAGTTGCGACTTCTAAAATTCCTCTCTCTCAAAACCCCGCCTTTTACCTACTTTTGCGCCTCGTTTTTCAAAAAAATGGCAAAAAGACCGCTCACTCTGTTCCACGTTCCGATCCACGGCATCGCTGATCGCGGCAAGGGCGTAGGCCGCACCACGGAGGGCCTGGCGGTGTTTGTGGAAGGGGCCGTGCCGGGCGACGTGGTGGACGTGTTCGTACAGAAAAAGAAGTCGGGCTTTGCCGAAGGCAACGTGGAGCGGTTGGTAAGCCCTTCGCCTGACCGGGTAGATTACTTCTGCCAGCATTTTCCGGTCTGTGGCGGCTGCAAGTGGCAAAACCTGGACTACGCCGCCCAACTCCGGCATAAACAGCAGGTCGTGGTGGATGCGCTGACCCGCATCGGCAAGGTGGAGGTGGGCGAGTTCCTGCCCATTCTCGGCGCACCGCAAACAACTTTTTACCGCAACAAACTGGAATTTGGATTTGCCAATCGCCGCTGGCGGCTGGTTGAAGAAATGGGCGACGACGACCTGGATACCGAACACGCGTTGGGCTTTCACCGGGCCGGTTTTTTTGACAAAATCATCGACATTCAAAAGTGTTGGTTGCAAGCCGACCCCTCCAATGACCTGCGGAATACCTGCCGTGCCATTGCTTTGCAGCAAGGCTTGCCGTTCTACGATATGCGCCGCCACACGGGCTTTCTCCGGAATCTGATGGTGCGCCTGACCACAACGGGGGAGCTAATGTTGCTGGTCAGTTTTGCCCAGGAAAATGACGAGGCGATCCATGCCTATCTGGATGCCATTTTGGAAAAATTCCCCGACCTGACCACGCTGGTCTATTGCGTGAACACCAAGATGAACGACTCTTTATTCGACCAATACATGATTACTTACCACGGCAAGGGGTATGTAGTGGAAAAGTTGGGCGACCTGCAATTCAAGATTGGCCCCAAGTCGTTTTTCCAGACCAATTCTATTCAAGGCAAAAATCTGTACGATGTGGCGGCGCGTTTCGCCGGGCTGACCGGACAGGAAAATGTGTACGACCTGTACACCGGAACGGGTAGCATCGCTTTGTATTTGGCCCGGTACTGTCGCCACGTGGTCGGCATCGAGGAAATACCGGAGGCCATTGCCGATGCCGAGGAAAATATGCGCCTGAACGGCATCACCAACGCTACCTTTTACGCGGGCGATGTGAAAAGTGTGCTGTCGCCTGCCTTTGCCGAGAAGCACGGACGGCCCGACGTGGTCATCACCGACCCGCCGCGGATGGGGATGCACCCTATTGCCGTGGAATTTCTGCTCGATCTGGCCGCGCCGCGCATCGTCTATGTGAGTTGTAACCCCGCTACGCAGGCCCGCGATTTGCAGCTGTTGTCCGAAAAATACGCCGTGCTGAAAGTGCAGCCAGTGGATATGTTTCCGCATACCCACCACATTGAGAGCGTAGCCCTGCTGGAACTCCGTTGAATGCGGAATGCGGAATTTTTAAAACTCAACATTTCTCAACAACGCAGTGGTCAACAGGTACGCTCAACAAAATAACGAAACAGAATCAAACTATGTGGAGCCGAATCAGTGCATTCATCCTGTGGGCCTTGGGCTGGAAAATAACCGGCCATTACCCCCAAGAGCTGGCCAAGGTCGTGGTGGCCGTGGGGCCACATACTTCTACGTGGGATTTTCCGCTGGGGGTCTTGGTCAACAGCGCGGGTCGGCTGCAGGCAAACTATCTGGGCAAGCACACCCTGTTCCAGCCTCCTTTCGGCTTCCTGTTTCGCTGGTGGGGTGGTATTCCGGTGGAGCGTTCCAAAAACCATAATTTTGTATCCTCCACCGTAGCAGCTTACCAACGGGAGCCACGCCTCCACTTGGTCATTGCGCCGGAAGGCACCCGCAAAAAAGTACAAAAACTGAAGACAGGTTTTTACCATATTGCCCGTTTGGCCGGGGTGCCGATCTGTTTGTGCAAGTTTGATTTTGAACATAAAGAGGTCTTTTTCGATCCCCAGTTGTTCTGGCCCACCGGCGATGAAACAGCCGATCTAGCCCATATCTGGAATTATTTCAAAAACGTAAAAGGGGCTAACCCGGAGTTGGGTCTCTCCTAAGTACGATAGTTGGTAAGGGTTGATAACTCATTACATTGTAAATTAAATATATTGAGGATGCGAGTATTTGAGTATTTGACTAAACACTTGATAATCAAGCAATTGACCAAATACTCGCATCCTAAAATACTCAAAGAAACTTAATTTACAGTGTATTCATGCCTCTCACCTTTCTCACTTTCTCACCCCGCTCACCTTTGGGAATTAAAGTTTTCGCCCCGGCCAGTATTGGCAATGCTGCCGTTGGATTTGACACGCTGGGCCTGTGCCTGGAACGCCCCGGCGACGAAGTGATCGCCCGCAAAAGCGAGATGCCCGGTTTGCGCATCACTAAAATAACCGGTTCCCAAGGCAAATTACCCTACGAAGCGGAGAAGAACACGGCAGGTGTGGCAGCCCTGCGCTTGCTGGAACATCTGGGCGAAACGGGACGCGGCATCGAACTTGAAATCCATAAAAAAATGCCCTCCGGTAGCGGCCTAGGCAGCAGTGCCGCCAGTGCCGCCGCTGCGGTGCTGGCGGTGAGCGAGCTGCTCCGTACGGGCCTGAGCAAGCGCGAACTACTGCCTTTCGCCTGCTTGGGCGAGCAAGTGGCCTCCGGCGGTTTCCACGCCGACAATGTAGCCCCCTCACTGCTCGGTGGGGTCATCCTCATCCGCGACAATGCCACGCTGGACGTACACCGGCTGCACGTACCCAAGGGTCTGTGTGTGGCGGTGGTGTACCCGCACATCGAGGTACTGACCAAAGAAGCCCGTGCCATCCTGCGGCTCGATATTACCCTGAAACAGCATATCCAGCAGAGTGCCAACCTTGCCGCGTTCATCATTGGGATGTACAACGCTGACATCGCACTGATCGGGCGCAGCCTGCGCGACGACATCATCGAGCCGCAACGCGCCCAGCTCATTCCCGGATTTTATGAAGTGAAGCAAGCCGCCATCGAGACGGATGGGGTACTGGGCTGTAGCATTTCCGGGGCCGGACCGTCCGTTTTTGCGCTTTGTGCCAATAGCCTGGCCGCTGAACACGCCGGGGTGGCCATGCAGCGGGCGTTTGGACAGCATAAGATCCAGAGCGACATTTTCCTGTCGCCGGTCAATCAGGAAGGAGCGGTGGTTTGTTGATTGGTGAGCGGAGACATTCCAAGTTTTAAAAACTTGGAATGTCTGGAGACTTGCTCCATTTGCCTATTACACCCTTGCTCATTGCCTACGTCCCCATGCCGATTACTTCGGCAAACACCCCCGCCGCCGTCACCTCCGCGCCCGCCCCTGGGCCGCGCACCACCAGCGGGCGATCCCGGTAGCGCTCGGTGGTGAACACCACCATATTGTCGCTGCCGCTCAAGAAGTAAAAAGGGTGGCTTTGGTCGAAGGATTGCAGCCCGATACTGGCTTGGCCTTCATCCAGACAGGCGACGAAGCGCAGCACTTGGCCCTTGTCGGCGGCCTGCTGGCGCAACTGTTCAAAATGACCGTCGTGCTGCTCCAACGCCGTAAAAAAAGCGTCCACTGAGGGAGCCGACAGGCAATCGGCGGGCAGTATGTTTTCCAAATCCACATCGGCGGTTTCCAATGGCAGGCCAGTCTCGCGGGCCAAGATCAGGATTTTGCGTCGTACGTCCGCCCCGGAGAGGTCATCGCGCGGGTCGGGTTCGGTGAGGCCGCGTTGCTGGGCCTCGCGCACGATGCTCGAGAAAGAGGCCCTTTCCGAGGGGACGGTTTGGCAGAACGTGTTGAAAATGAACGATAAAGTGCCGGACAGGATGCCCTCGATTTTCAGAATGCGGTCGCCGGACTGGATAAGGTCATTCAGGGTAGTGATGATGGGCAGGCCGGCCCCGACGTTGGTTTCGTAGCACCAGTAAGCCCCGTGTTTTTCGGCGATTGTTTTTAAATGCCGATACTGGGCGTAGGAGGAAGAAGCGGCTAGTTTGTTCGGTGTAGAGATGGAAATGCTCGCTTCCAAGATGGCGGCGTAATACTGGGTGACCTCCTCGGAGGCGGTATTATCAATGAAAATGGTGTTGGAAAGGTTGAAATTTTTCATTTGCCCCACAAAACGCGCCATCGAAAAGGGTTCGCCGTCGCGCAGGGCGGCTTCCCACTGGCCGGGGGCAATGCCATCTTCCTGTAGAGCCATGCGGCGGCTGTTGGCGAGGCCTGCAATCCTGATTTCCAGGTTTCGTTTTTCCCGCAAAAAAGTTGTTTGCGCCTCCATCTGGCGCAGCAGCGTCCGGCCAATCAGCCCGATGCCGATGATAAACAGATGCAGCGTTTTGGTGTCCGACAAAAAAAATGCCTCGTGGATGGCGTTGAGGGCTTTCGTTTCGTCGGGTGCGCCAATAACTACCGAGATATTGAGCTCGCTCGACCCCTGGGCAATGGCTACGATGTTGACCCCGTTTTTGCCCAAGGCCTGAAACAACCGCCCGGCAATACCCGGTCGATAGCGCATATTTTCGCCCACCACGGCCACCACCGAAAGGTTGTCCTCAATCTTCATCGGCTCGATAAGCTGACCGCGCAATTCATAAGCAAACTCCTTTTCTGCTGCCCGCATCGCCGCCTTCGACTGGGCAGGCGACACGGCGAAAGTGATGCTCGTCTCGCTGGACCCTTGGGTGATAATCACCACGTTCACGCTAGCTTGGGCCAAGGCACCGAACAACCGGGCCGCTACGCCCGGCACCCCGAACAAGCCACTGCCCTGGAGCGTGATGAGCGAAATCTGGTTGATGCTCGAAATGCCGCAAATGGCCCCACCACCGGGCGTGTCTGGGGAGACAATTGGCACTTTATTGCTGATGTAAGTACCTGCAAAGGAAGGGTTGAATGTGTTTTTGATCACCAAAGGAATGTCCTTGGCCAGAGCGGGCAAAATGGTGGGCGGGTAAATGACCTTGGCCCCGAAGTGGCTCATTTCCATCGCTTCGCGGTAGGTCATGGTCGGCAGCGTGAACGCTTTTTTCACCC